>JAPPDN010000692.1 GCA_028824575.1 Candidatus Poribacteria bacterium
ACGCTGAAACACGCGCAGATAACGCTGAAACACGCGCAGATAACGCTGAAGCAGAAGTCGCACGACTCCAAGAAGAACTCGCCCGCTTACAAGCACGGAGCAACTAACAGATGAACACCCATGAAAGGCAAGTAACCCCACTATCACCCGAACAGATGGATCAGTGGGAAAGCGACGGATATTTGTTACTAAAAGGCGTTGTCCCGGAATCTGCTATCAATGGTGTGCGCGACAGTTTCGCCCGTGTTGTAGATGGCATCGTTCGCGAGTTGAAAGCGGATGGGATTATCGAAGATGAGGGGTTAGAACTCCCGTTTGAAACACGATTCTCGCAAGTCGCTGGTGAACATGCCAATCGCTTTGGCCGTTCGTGGCGTAACCAAGTTGCGACTTCTGAAATTTTCGAGATACATCACGCGCCTCCACTCGTGGACGCAATCGGACAACTCACAGGGACAGATGTCATCGGACATCCTGTTTTCAATGCGCGTCCGAAACTTCCCGGTCAGCAATTGACGGTGGTCCCGTGGCACCAGGATAGCGGCTATTTCGGCACAGTCAGCGAAAGCTCCGTCATCCCAACCGCATGGATACCGTTGGTGCCAGTAGATGAGACCAACGGCTGCCTACAAGTGGTTGCGGGTTCGCATCGGTTAGGTGTGGTTGATCATCGGACAGAAGAACGGGAGGGAAGATTTCTTGAGGTAATGGACGAGCTTGTGGATACGTCTCATATTGTCACGTGTCCTATGGCGTTGGGAGATGCCTTGGTATTCCACAACCTGACATTTCACCGATCGCTACCGCACACCACAAGTAATATAGTCCGTTGGGCGATTGACATCCGCTATCTCCGTGACGGCGACCATCCAGGCACAATTTACTGGAAAGACCCCGATTTCAAATGGGTCATCCGTAGCGAAACGCAACCTGTGACACCTCTGACACAATGGCTTGAAATGTGGTAGCGACTACAATACAGAAGCAGCCAATGCTGGGATAACAGTTACTATAACGTATGAAACGTGTGCCTTTCCAAACTTTACAAGATGAATTTTATCGTGTGCTCGCTTCAGTCGGTTTTGCCGATGAGCGAGCAGTGCTATGTGCGCGGCTCTTCGCCGAAAATCAACGCGACGGGGTCTATTCGCACGGACTCAACCGCTTTCCCGGATTCGTCGCTGGATTGGCGAGTAAACAGATCGACTTCCGCGCGCAACCAGAGAAAACCGAGAGTTTCGGTGCGTTAGAACGCTGGAACGGTAAGATGGGGGTCGGTCTCGTTAACGCCCATATCTGTATGCAGCGTGCAACGGAACTCGCTGAAGGACACGGCATCGGGTGTGTTGGGCTTTCAAACACCAACCACTGGATGCGCGGCGGTGCTTACGCCCTACAGGCAGCGGAAGCCGGGTATATAGGAATATGTTGGACAAATACGACGCGACTCATGCCTCCCTGGGGTTCTGCAGAAAAAAAGATTGGGAACAATCCAATGGCGATTGCCGTGCCAAGGGAAGAAGGACACATCCTACTTGACATGGCGATGAGTCAGTATTCTAACGGTAAATTAGAAGTGCTAAAACTACAAGACAAAGAATTACCATTACCGGGTGGATACGACACTAAAGGTGAACTAACGGTTGATCCTGGCGAGATTCTTGATTCCAAGAGAGCACTCCCTATCGGTTACTGGAAAGGGTCAGGGCTGGCACTGGTGCTTGACACGATGGCATCCGTTATCTCAGGTGGACAAGCGACGCACGAAATCGGAAAGCAAGGTTCGGAATACGCGGTTTCTCAGGTGTACATCGCGATGAATGCCACAGGATTGATGGGACAAGCGATACTGAACGAAACAGTCGCAGCGATTATCAACGATTTCCATACGGCTACACCTTTAGGTGAAAATGAAAAGGTCAGGTATCCCGGTGAAGGCATGTTGCGAACGCGGCAAGAAAGCCTCGAAAAAGGGGTGCTCGTGGACGAGACGCAGTGGCAGGCATTGTTGGAGATGCATTAAACATGCACAAACTGAATTTGGGAGACAATTAATGACATTACGGACAGGGGTTGTCGGTTGTGGTGGGATTAGTAAAAGCCACGCCGCAGCGCACGCGAATTTGGAAGGGATTGATCTCGTCGCAATGTGCGACATCAATCGCGATGCCCTCAACAACCGTGCCGATGAATACGGGGTCTCAAAACGATACACTGACTATGCGGAGATGTTTGCGGAGGAATCCCTTGATATCGTAAGCGTGTGCACACATGCCCCGCTACATGCACCGATTGCGATTGCTGCCGCAAAAGCAGGTATCCACGTTTTATCTGAGAAGCCGCTGTCTGTTGATTTAGAAACAGCCGACCAGATGCTTGCGGCGTGTCGTGAGGCAGGCGTACACTTGGCTGTCAGTCATCAATTTCGATTTACACCGCTCTTTCGGCACGCGAAAACCTTGATTGATGCAGGCAAAATCGGTGAACTCCGTTCAATTCGGGAAGTCGGCAAAGGACGCGAAGCAGGATTTGAACTTATGGAAATGGGGGTTCACTACTTCGACGAGATGGATTTCTTCTTGGACGGTATCTCTTGGATCCAAGCACATATTACATATCAAGGACATGATGTAACGGACGCAGACATTATGCACAGCAGTGAATTGTGCAAAACCGACCGCCGCGACAACGGCATCGTCGCAGGAGATACAATGCTTGTGCATATCGGTGGCGCGAGCGGTGCCTACGGTATTATGGAACTTTATTGCCGCGAACCCAGACATGGATGGATGATGGGACCCCATCTGCTCGGTTCGGAAGGACAACTGATGATAAAACCGAACCCGGACACAGGTATAGATGAAATGTGGTACTGTCCGTTCGATGTCTCGTTTGCAGCACACACGCCTAAATGGGAACAGATAGAACTTGACGCATCAGCGTTTCTCATCTCTGGAAAAGCGTGGCAGTCGCGCCACACTATCTGGAGCGCGAAAAATATGCGAGACGCAATTCTTAACGCAAATCAACCAGAACTCGGCGGACGCAACGCACTTACATCCCTTGAGTGTGTGAGTGCAACCTACGTATCCCATTTTAGTGGAACAAAGGTGCACCTGCCGTTAAAGGAGCGGAGCCATCCGCTTGCAAAACGTCTTAACACAGGAGCAAATAACTGAATGAAACTTGCATTCTTTAATGATTATCAACTCGGTGTAATAACAGCAGATGGGATTGTTAACATCAGAGATGCCCTGACTGGTATTTCGCATCATACACCGCAAGAATTGATACGGATGGTGATTGAGGATTTCGATAATCTACGTCCAGCAATAGCGGATGCTGCTGAAAATGGAACTGCTACCGCTTTAGACAGTGTTAGTTTCAAAGCCCCGCTACCGCGTCCAGGTCAACTCGTATGCCTTGCTGGCAATTACATTGAGCCGGACAGCCCCTCCCGCGGTGAGTTTAACGCCTTTCTAAAGTCGCCAACCGGTATCATTGCCACAAAAAACACCGTCGAATTGCCGGAAGCAGATGTTACTGTGTTCCATTTTGAACCCGAATTGGCAATCGTCATCGGCAAAACAGCGAAACATCTCTCCGAAGAAAATGCCTTAGACTGTGTATTCGGTTATACCCAATTCATTGATGTGTCCGCACGGGGGCTGCCCGGTGGATTCTTCTTAGGGAAAAGTTGGCATACGTTTGCACCGATGGGACCCGCGCTCATCACCGCTGACGAAGTGGCTGACGGGAACGCCCTCGGTGTGCAACTCTGGATCAATGACGGATTGCAACACGATTTTTCCACGAATTCCATGGCACGCTTCATTCCAGAATTACTCGCAGAGGTGACCAACGTTGTAACACTGGAACCGGGGGATGTCGTCTCTACAGGTACACATCATGAGGCACTCACCGCTGTCGGTGACGGAGACACAGTGAGATTGGCAGTAGAAGGCTTCGGTCCAGACCTCACTGTCTCTGTCCGAGACCCGTTAAAGCGGACAAGTTGGCGCGGTTAAGGCTTTACCGAGCATGGGTTTGCTTGTAAATTTACAAAAAGTGTTGACAACTTTACCCATTTATGTGTATAATAATTTAAGGTGTAATTTAGAGGCTTCCTTCTAATCCACGAGATTCTACTTTGTAGTAGCAAGTTTTGGAAACCAGTCAGCTGCGCCACTTCTTTACAGCAAGTTTTGGAAATCAGCAAGCTGCACCAAAACCGCGGTACGGAATGAGACTTTTTCTGATGATAAGGAGACTGAATTAATGAAAAAACCCAGAAATATAGCCGTTCTGGCTATCCTCACGATTGTCTGCGCGTGGATGGTAGGCTGCGGCGGCTGTAATCCAGAACCGGTGCCGAGCGGGATGAACCCCACACAAGGACCCGAAACCGGCGGGACAACTGTCCAGATTACCGGCGAAAAATTTGATATGAAAAACGGGGTAACCGTGACGTTTGGCGGGAAAAACGCTACAAGCGTGACGGTTCCAAGTGAAACCCAAATTACGGCAGTGACACCCGGCGGCATGGCAGGAGAATCCGTCTCTGTGGTCATTACCAACAAAGGGAAACCCGAAGTCCCGGTCACGCTCTCACAACAGTTTACATACACCGACGCAACACCACCAACCGTGACCATGAACGAACCCGCTGACGGCACAGTCATCTCTGAATATGAAGATTCACTCAATGTGATGAACAGTGTGTCGGTCTCGTTTAGTGAAGCCGTTAATAGCGACAGCGTCTCAATAAGTGTAGCCGTCGCGAAAACGGAAGATTCGATGAGCGAACCGATGGATGCAACGCTGGCAGGTACAGTGAGTGGGACTGGCGATTCTGTAATGTTTACATCCGACATGCCGATGCGTGCAGGACGTATGTATACTGTTACTGTTTCTGGTGCCACTGATATGGCAGGAAATGCGCTCGTAAGTCCACATAGCTTCAGTTTCAGTGTAACCAGTCCGGAGAAACTCGACAGATACCATGTACAGGAAGAGGACGTTCAGGAAGAAAATGGCGAAGCGGCTCTCAAACGCATCGCTGCACGTCCGGAAATCTACGATAATCCAGAGATGTGGAAACGGCTGGTTGCCGGAAATCAGGATGATTACATCTTTGATCGGACGAAACTGAGCGTCGGACAATTCTTATGGATACGACGTGGACCCGCCTGGGGTGACAAGTAAGCATATTCGTAATTGGAATAGAAAAGCCGTGTACTCGTGACACGGCTTTTTTCTTGCCATAAACAGGCAACACATCACAAGGCACAAGGTCAAAATAGCAAAGGGCATTATGTTTGGAGCGCAAAGAGATTTTGACAATCGTATTGTCGAATACCGAAACGGTTT
>JAPPDN010000153.1 GCA_028824575.1 Candidatus Poribacteria bacterium
CCAGATGAGACTTGCATCATGCTACAAAGATGACTATTTATTTTTAGTTTTTACTATAGTTTTGATGTTTTCTCGAGATAATCAGTTGTAGACACATTAGATAGGGCTGCCCTTAGTGAGTTTCCTTCGCAGTGAAACCGTGGAGGCTAAGGGGTTCGGACTTCTGTTATCCGTGCTAACCTTCCCGTGAACTACCAGTATTCCCACATTATGTCCATTATGTTTTATAGGTGCCGACGTGTAGTACACATCGGTGTCGGTTGACTGGACGCAGCATAGTGCTCGGTGGATGGAGATGAACAGATAACAGAACCTTGCCATCGCGTTTTGAGTTTTCTTACACCATATATTCAAAACACACATACATATATCAGAGCAATTATCGTGCCAATTAGAAGAACCCATACCGATAGGGATGCCGGAAAACACATCTATGTAAATCCTGCATACTTGGCAAATCCTGCACATATCGCTCTGCATATTCTGCATAATCTTAAAACACATAGACTTAGCACACAATATTCCAGATACCTCGATAACAATTCAGCATAGGCAAGGCTGTGAGTTACATCAGATTAACATAACCCCTGTCAAACATCTCTTTATTGATGTACAGACCGTCGGATTCTCGCCAGACATGTGCGACTACGCGCCGATAAAAATCGGTAGCCACTGATTTGATCCTAACCTGTTTTCCGTTTATGAGCCATCTCAAATACGCTGTAGATCTTTGTGCCTCCAAGGTGCCGCTCTCAGGTGCATTTATATTCGCCATGCGGATTGTTTGGTTGGAGGTTTTAAAGGTGTCACCATCAATTATGGTTGTTACATACGCCGAGTATTCGTTCATTTTTTTCCCTCTTCTTAAAAATGAGTTATAGTGTGATGTTGCCAACGGTTCATATCATCAACAAGGTCCGCCATTGTCGAAAAAATAGAAGGCGTAGGTTGTCTATGTTTACCAATTGTTTTTTGCTTGTCTACCTCAAGATTTATTAGGATTCCAATTAAGCGAGGACTCCATAAATAAATCATTTTTATGAACCACGCATTTAACATTCTGTGTTCAAGCCTCCTAAATCAGCTTAAGCGACGCAATCTCCTATGGAATTAATTTGCTAAATTCGCAATTATCATGCCAATAGGCGGAATCTATGCCATTAGCGGATTTCAGCAAAATATGACTATGCAAATCCTGAGCACTCGGCAAATTATGCCTATCTAAATCTGTAAATTTTGCATAATTTTATGAGATAGACGGAGTGGCGCGCAGTATTAGAAAGAGACAAAACAGGAGTATTCAGTTTATAGTAAAGCCCATAATTATTTGGACGCGCGATTGATCGTAGGGGCTGGGTTACCCAGCCCTTACGATCAGGCAATGTGGGTTGCTATCGTGGTGTGTCAATTTATTTTCGTGCTTTACTATAATATCTACTGTTCATTTTGAGGGAGGGTGTTCTTACTGCGCAGAGATTTAGAGCAACGTGAGTTTAATAATAAAAACTCGGTATCAATGTAGGTGTTTTTGCTTGGGTGTTCCCCCAGGTAGAACGGTAAAAAACAAGAGGCCTTAGTTTATATGAGGAATACCGATTTGTGATGAACCATCTGTGTAATGGATATAGCGAAACCCAACACCCGGAATGCTGGAAGTGAGCATAAGTTGGTGTCATTTATGCACAACTACAAACGGCGTATCTGTAGCGAAAATGGGTCAAAGCACACTAACAAATAGGGTGCCTATTGATTGGCACGCTGAAACCGGAGTACACCGTTCTGTTTTGTCCCTATGTAGAAAGTATCACCGGCAGCGGCAAAGGCGGTTGCCGTGTAAGGCAATTCAGGTGTAATCGGTTCCCATGTATTTGTATAATGATCCGCCTGATAGACACCGCTATTGGATACACCGTAAGCCGTTATACCATCGACTGCAATTCTGTCCATGACGAACCTCTTCCCATCAACATCGGTAAGTACGTGCCATGTCTCATCACCGCGCGAACGCATGACCCCCATATCTGTTGAGATGTAGATAGTTGCGCCCGCGAATCGTATGTCCTTGAAGGATCCAAACGGAAAGGCGAGAGACGCGGTGATGTCCTGCCAGGTGTCGCCATTGTCTATGGATCGGAAAAGATCTCCATTCTGTTTACCGGCATAGACTGTGTTTCCAGAAACGGCGAGTACGAATCCGCGCGCGGGGTTACCGGGAAAGGAGGATCGACCAGAATTTTCCAATCCTGTGTTGTGCCACGCTGTTTCGCCACGCCGCCATCTGAAGAGTTTACGTTTGTGTTCCATGAAGACGGTATCGTTAGTGAGCGCGAGTGCTCCATGCGGACTGTATTTTTCAGTTGTGTGGTGTTGGTCTGGTCTCCATTGTTTTCCCGCTATCATAAGATTGCCACTGTTTGTCCACGGTTCTCTACGTTTTTTCAGCCATTCCGTGTGCAAGGTGCCTGCTTCAAAATCTGGGACACCTTCAACCGGTAGGAAGGCATCACCAGCATCGGAGAGGCGAGAAAGCGTAACACTACCGCTTTCGCTGCTGCTTGCATAGAGCACACCGTCGGCTGTTGCGATTTTCGCGCCTTCCAGCGGAATACCTCTGTCAGCACCCAGACTGACGGATTCCCACGACTCACCGCCGTCTACAGATTTGAGCATTTCTGTAGGTGTCAGCGCGTAGGGAACATTTTTGACCGTAACGAGATTTGGAACATGGGAATTCACCAATCCAGTCGTAAAGGAGTGCCACGTGATACCGCCATCCGTTGAGCGAACGACTCCAGAGGTATCAGATTTGTAAAAATTATTTTTATCCAACGCCACAATAGGAGAAGTGCCGAACGCAAATGCGTGGGAATCATTTCCAGTATCTGTCCATGTTTCGCCATTGTTATAAGAGCGTAGCATTCCGCTTGGACCTATTACCATCAGCATTTTTTCAGTTGTAACGACTTGGAGTGTGGTCATTATCTTCGTTAAAAATTTGTGGATGTTGGGGGTAATATCTATCCATGAATCGCCAGAATCAGTTGAATAGAAAACTGCTGGTATAGGGTTTTGACTTGATGCATCCTGCTGAACGGTATTCGTTCCGACATGGAGTCTGTTCTCAGCGACTGCCAACGAGTTAATACCTTGCGATGTCGGCACCGGTAATTTTTCCCAAGCGTCGGTGAACCGGAAAAGTCCTCGACTTGTGCCGACAAACAGACTGTTGTCAACGGCAATCGCGTCCCAGATACGGAAACTGGGGCTGCCAACATCCTGTGTGTTATTGGTTCGTAATGCCTCCCCTATGGGTATCCACTCCTTACCGGCATCCACAGAACGAAATACGGATGTCCTAAGAACGAGATGCATCGTCATATCCGTCTTTTCTGAGTCGTTTCCTTGAATGCCGTCTGTGATAGTCAATGCAACGGCACGGCCTTTGGGGCGCGCCCCGAGCGTATCCAACGTCTCACCGCCATCGGTTGAGATTAAAAGTTCATCAGATGTGAGGAGGTAAAGGGTGTCGCCGTGTTCCGCCATCACTGGGTCGAACGCTTGATTCGGACCGCTGGAGCTGACAAATGTCCACGCGTCTGCTTTTTCAGTGAGTCGGTAGAGGCCCGTTTGGGCAATGGCGTAAAGGATGTGATCGGATGTGAGGAAAAGTCCTGGTTCTGAAACGTCTCCCGGGCCTTGTGTCTGAATCCACTGCGGTTTTGCTGTTGGCAGGTCATTGCCATCTGCTTGCGCGGTTGTGGTGAGCGGTGGTTCCGTTTGAAATCCGGATTCACTGTTTTTACCGAGTGTGTCGGTTCTTCCGAATCGGGTCAGCGCGGCGGATTTGCGTTTCAACTCTCGGACAATAGATGTGTCAATCAATTCCACTGTCATCTCCGATGTTGCTTCCAAGTCATAAGGTTGCTGAAAGCGCGGTAACGGATGTGTGCCTTGTCCAATCATCAGAATGATCAGAAAAGTCGCTGCGAACGAGAATCCCCACGGCACCCAAGGTTTTGCCGCGGAAGGAGCGGACGGTTTGATCTGTGCGATTTCGCGCATGATGTTCTCGGTTAGTGTTGGGGGGACTTGGAAAATACCGGGGGCATCATGAAGCAGGTGTTCTTGTTTCTTCAAGCGCGCGCGGGCACGGTGGAGCCGACTCTTAATGGTGTTGGGTGATACACCTAAAAATTCACTGATTTTTTCACAAGACATCTCTGCCAGATAATGGAGAGTTACGACAGTGCGTTCACTCTCTGGCAGCTTTTGGAGGAGGTGTTTGATGATGTCGCGCTGGCGTTCGAGAGAGGTTTTTTCACCAAGTTCTGTCTCATATTGCGTGTAGCAGAATTCCTCTAATTCTGATACTTGCATTGCGTCCAGTGAAGTCGTCGGAAGCCGTTTCTTTCGGAACCATGCTATACACCGACGCGATGCGATCACATAGAGCCATCCCGTAAGATGATCCGACGGTTTCAACGTCGATAATTTTTTGTAGGCTTTCAAAAAGACATCTTGCGTGATCTCCTCAGCAATGTGAAAATCACCCGTCTTCCGCCAGACAAGCGTGTGTACCCATTTCTGGTATTTGTTCACGAGTGTTGTAAATGCGTTCTGGTCACCATCTAAGGTGCGCCGGATCAACGCGAAATCACTATTTTTCATAGATCTCCCCCAAAAATAGCATCCTTTTAACTTAAAAACGCGTGTACGAGACGGAAAGGTTGCATAAAATGTTAAAGAGAGGCTTAACCTACATTATACTATGGCAAATTTCGTGCCAATTTTGCTAAAAGAGTGCGATATTTGGATGAAAGTATAGAAATTTTAATCATATTTTGCAATTTTAACCGCTCAAAACGTAGGTGCACACTGAGTTTCAAGAAGAAATATCTCAGAATTCATCTTTAGGAAAAAAATCTCATTGGGCGGATAAAAATTAGTCTATAATTCTTTTTTTATTGTCGAAACGCAAAATTTGTAGGATGAAACGCAAAATTTGTAAGTGTTATGCAAAAATTGCGTTATTGAATATTGGCGTTTTTGGGGAATGCCCTATTTAATCCAAGGTTTGGACAATTTTGATGATATTGGAGAAAATAGACGGTTTTGAGAAGATTTTAGGACGATGAAAGTGTAAGGCGCATAACAGATGCGCCTTTTAGAAAGATAGTGTAGGTGCTGACAATCAGAGGCGTTCAGTTTTCCATAATTGCGATTTTCACTGGCTGTTTCTTTTTGTAGGAACGAGTTGTGCTCGCGACTTTCACTGATGGAAATTGACAACTAAATACCTCTGTTTTCCTCACCTACCCCCATTTTTTAGAGAAGCGTTGTGTTATCAGGTATTTGATTGAAA
>JAPPDN010000742.1 GCA_028824575.1 Candidatus Poribacteria bacterium
CGAAATTGTTCGCATATCGACATCAATCCCTTTTAATTCGCGCGGTCCGGTAACGGTAATACCTGTATTAGAAACGGTGGTGCGACTGCCCATCTGTTCTAAGATATGTACAAACTGGAGATCACCTTGTGCGGAATCTAAATTTAGGTGTTGGACGGTGACACGTCCACCGGTGAGTGCAGCGGCAGCAAAGAAGTAAGAGGCGTTAGAGGCATCCGGTTCAATGTTATAGACCTGCGGTTGATACTGCTGTCCGCCTTCAACCCGAAAAAACTTGTAGTCTTCACTTATGACCTGTACACCAAACGCTGCCATGACGGATCGTGTGATGTCAATATAAGGCATTGTTCGGTCACCGAGGACCTCAATCTCCATGCCGTTTTTTGCGTAGGGGGCAATGAGGAGCAGTGCCGTTAAGAACTGACTGCTCTTACTGACATCAAGGCGGGTCTTTCCACCGACAAGCCCATCTGCTTGAATAATCACGGGGAGATGTCCGTTCTCAAATTCGGTGCGCGCCGAGCCCCCAATTTGCCTGAGGGCGTCGAGTAGGTCAGCAATAGGACGACCGTGGCGCATCGGTTCATCGCCATCAATGACGAATTTTCCATGTCCGAGTGAAACGTAGGCGGTAAGTGAACGTGAAGTGGTGCCTGAGTTCCCGATATAGAGGTCCGCACTGGAAACCGGTATCACGCCGCCGTTTCCATGGATATCAAGCCTTGCTTGTTTTTCATCGGCGTCAATTTTGACCCCGAGTTTTCGGAGCGACGCAGACATATAACGTGTATCATCGCTAAAGAGTGCACCTGTCAGTGTTGAAACACCACGTGCCATTGCAGCAACGAGGAACGCTCGATTGGTATAACTCTTAGAACCTGGCACCTCTATCGTAGCATCAAGGGGTTTGTGGATCGGTTGTATCTCAATCATTCACGCACTCCTAATTCTGTCAGCAATTCGCGGAGTTCCGCTTTCTCAGCACCAGTGAGCGGTAGTAGTGGGTTCGTCGTGCGTGCGCTGCAAACCCCCAAAATTTCCAGACACGCTTTCATACCGCTGACACCCTGTCCGTAGGTATACATTTTACTGAGCCGGAGCATCCATTTTTGTAACCGATGGACTTCATCAATATCACGTGCCTTCGCAGCGTTGTAGAGTGCGACAGATTCTTTCGGAGCGACGTTTGCAATTGAGACAACCCCACCGGCCGCGCCGAATAGAAGTGCTGCACCGAGGGCGACATGCGAACCGAGAAAGATAGAGAAGTCCGTCCGCTCACCGAGCAGTGCTATGAGATTGAGGGAGTTCGTCCAATCACCGGTACTATCCTTAATTCCAACGATATTCTCACAGGTTTCTGCGAGTTCGACGACGACCTGCGGCTTAATGAAGGTTTTAACGGTGGAAGGAATATTATAGATGAAAACAGGGAGTTCTGTGCTCGCGGCGACTGTCTGATAGAATTCAATCAGATCCGCATCATCGGTGGAGGGGTAATAGTACCCCGGTGTCGCAGCGACTGCATCAACGCCGAACTGCTCGGCGATTTCAATGTTTTGGATAACGCGTTGGGCACTTGTATCCATTACACAACATATAACCGGGACGCGACCCGCAATTGCTTTGAGAGCGATATCGATTGCCCGCTCGCGCTCTGTATTTGTTAACGTCGTAAATTCACCCGAACTTCCGAGTAGATAGATACCGTGAACGCCGTTGTTAATCAGGCGGTTAAGTTGATTGACAAACCCGCGTTCATCGACGCGCTCTTTTTCGTCAAGCGGTGTTACTGTGGGTGTAAAAATGCCTTCAAATTGGATATTCATGAGTGTTCCCTATAAGGAGTAGTCGCAATCTTTCTTTATAGTACGGGCTTGCAAGCAAGACCTTACAAACCAATCGGTTCAGATTCTGGTTTCAAGTTTAGCATGATCTGATTCAGATGTCAAGCACCGAAAAAAGGGTTCAGAGATATTCAGTTATTGGTTCTCAATTATCATTTGTCAGTGGTCAGGGGTGAAAAAAACAACAATCAATTATCAGCAAGGAGTGAGTGTCGCGACCGGGAGATCGCTCCTAAAGCAAGAACCTATCTGCGGAAGATGAACATTAAGGAAGAACGGAATGGTTTTGGTTTTCTACCAATTTTGGCTTGCACGTTATGCCGAAATTGTGCTATCATTACGTTAAACTTACCCTGTGTAACAGTATAGGTTTGTGCGGTACATTCCGCAACGGAGAACGAATTCTAAACGGTTAGTAGCCAAATAACATCAAACACCGAAGGACAAGGCATAGATGAATATCCGCACACAACTGACGCTCAGGTACATAGGCATTGTACTTGTAGTGTTGCTTGCTATGTATTTTTATCTCGCTACCATGCTCAAGGATTCGATGAGTAGTCGGATCACCAGCGAATTGGAAATTCAGGCGGCATTAACTCGGGAATTCCTCATTGAAAAACTCCCTGCTAAAGATAACTTTACCTATGACGCGATAGACCCGCTTGTGGATAGACTCGGCAAGACCGAAAAGGCGCGAGTGACCTTCATCGACTTAGAAGGTGTTGTCTGGGGTGATACAGAACGCGATGGCGCAGCACTACGCGCGATGGATAATCACCTTAAACGTCCAGAGGTACAAGATGCCCTCCTATTCGGCAGCGGAATCCGGGAGAGATACAGCGATACAACCCAGACAGAATTCCGTTACTACGCGATGCCAATATACAAGCAGACTTCACAAAATGGCGAAGGCACCCTGATAGGTATTTGTCGCGTCGCGCTGCCGATGGAAGCCGTTAATACAGCAATCGGGAACCTCCGTCGGATGGTTCTGCTTGCAAGTGTGGCGGGGCTAATCCTCACGATTGTGTTTAGCGTTTTTTCTATCAAGATCATCACAAAACCGATTGAGAAATTAACACAGATGACCCAATCCGTTGCCGCTGGAAAGATAGACTCGCGCGTCCCTATCGATTCTAAGAATGAACTCGGGCAACTCTCACGGAATTTCAACCTCATGGCAGACACGGTCCAGGAACAGATTGATAAGATTTCCGAAGAACACCGGCGTTTGGAAACCATCTTGACAGATATGGGTGAAGGCGTGCTGCTCGTAAACGGTGCGTTTGAAATCACCTATGCTAATCCTATGGCTATCTCTATGTTGTCACTTCCGAATGCTTATGTCGGAAAAGCCCTGATCGAAATCAATCGGATCCCCGAGTTACAAACACTGCTGCAGGTAGCAGAACAGACGGAAACCGCCGCGTTTGCAGAGATCCGTCTCGGTAACCTAACAGAACCAGAGGCAGAGGTCACGGTTGTGCCAGTCGCTACTGGCGAATCGGAAGAATACGTTGTCGTCATCCACGATGTGAGCAAGGAGCGGCAGTTAGAGCGGATCCGCGCAGATTTCGTGGCGAATGTGTCGCACGAACTTCGGACACCGCTCACAACAATCCGAGGTTACGCCGAGACCTTACTGAGCGAAGATGCCACACGCACAAAGACCCAAGAGCAGTTTATCGTGAAAATCCTCAATCATGCGTCCCGGCTCTCAAGATTAGTCTCGGATCTACTCGAACTCTCTCGGCTTGAGTCTGGTGATGTTGAATTGAAACGGACACTGTACCACCTCAATACCTTTTATGAACCGATTTTAGACGTGTTTGAACCTATATTAGAGGAATCCGAATTGGTTTTAAAATGGGAGGTGCCTGAAAGTCTGCCTAAGGTTAGCGTAGATCACCAACTTTTCATGCAGGTGCTTGTAAATCTGATTGACAACGCGATTAAATATACACCCGATAGCGGTACAATTACGGTTTCAGCAAAGCTCCGGACGAGTGAAGCATTTGAAGGATCCAATATAACCTCGGCAGAAATTATCATGGATATAAAAGATACAGGTATCGGTATTCCAATGGAATCTCAGCCGCGTGTATTTGAGCGGTTCTATCGTGTGGATAAAGGGCGTGCCCGCGAAATGGGGGGCACAGGATTAGGACTGGCAATCGCCAAACATATCGTGCTCCGCCACAACGGACGGATTTGGCTGGAAAGCACTTTAGGGGAAGGTAGCGTATTTCACGTTGCTATTCCGTTATAAGGATTGTTTTTGATGAAAAACATGGCGTTAATCCCTGCTGGCAACCTTGAGATCGGAAGCGTCAACGCTTTTTATATTGACACACACCCTGTGAGCAATCTTAAATACCAGCAGTTTCTTGTTGAAAACCCACAGTGGCAAAAATCGCATATTAAAGATAGGTTTCACGACGGGGACTACCTAAAGCCTTGGGATGGCAATATCTATCCCGAAGGAAAAGCGAATCACCCTGTTGTCTACGTCAGTTGGTTTGCGGCGATGGCTTACGCTTTGTGGGCGGGGAAACGGCTCCCTACAGAAGCTGAATGGGAATACGCTGCACGCGGCGGGCTTGCGAATCAGAACCATCCGTGGGGTGATACGAGCGATACTACCAAAGCGAACTATGATAGAAAAGTAGGAGATACCACCCCTGTGGGTAAGTATTCACCTAATGGCTACGGCTTGTATGATATAACTGGCAACGTTTGGGAATGGTGTCTTGACCTTTACGACGATGATTTTTTCTTCGCCACGCCTCGCAAGAATCCGCGCGCAGGAACGAATGAGATTGGTTGGTTGACAGCCAATTTCACAGACATTGAAACGATCCCTATAAGGGCGTTACGCGGTGGGGGTTGGAGTGCCACCGAAAAAGGTATCTGCGTCACCCATCGCTTACTGCTTTCACCGACAAACACAATCTACGATTATGGCTTTCGTTGTGCGCAGTCAACGTCGGGAACGACTGCCGAGTCGGCACAAGACGCACCATAGTGGGCAGTATTGCAACTCAAGAAATCAACAGAATTGCCATAAATTCCGAAGGAATTATCAAGTCAATTTCTAACGTTTTCAGAAGTTTATCTTTAGGAGTCTTGACATGCGATTTTGGCTAATGATATCTGTAAAGTTGCTGATCTCAAAGGCAATGAAGTCGAGTTTAGAATCCTCTTTGTAACCAGAGAGAAAGAGTAGATTTGACGCTATTTACTAATTCTTCAGGTAACCGAACTTGGGTGCTGAGTGCGCTAAATTTTCCAGACTTCTTGTGTGTAAGCCATCTCCCAAAAGAGGTATTCATAACGACTACTCGTCAAGAAGTAGTTTTTAATCCGTTCTCTCTCGGCGGCACTATACTCAGCAGCGATATTGTTCAGTAGTCCGCGCAACCATTCACCTAACGACAGAAATTCGGGAGAGGCGTACATGTCAATCCATTCCTGATAGAGCGGTTCCGGGGATCCGCCCTGTTGG
>JAPPDN010000053.1 GCA_028824575.1 Candidatus Poribacteria bacterium
GAAGCAACAAAGACAAGGCCTAATATATTGACAAAACCATCCCCTGTCACATCATAAGTGAAAACATCAGGAACCAAGTTGGAGCGTATCAAATTATAAACAAGCTCCTGACTGGTCTCAACTCTAACGATCCCGATATTTGGTGCCAGCCATTGGTAAGAAGTAGAACGGCCTATCGACGTAGAGACAGTCCTTGAATCAAGTTGAACTTTAAGGCAGTTCTCAAATGTCCCAGCGGGTGTTACCACATCTTCTACCGCAATAACTTCGTAAGTATAAGTAACTAAAACTTGACCTGTGAGTATAACCTCTGTTTCCAACATAAACTCCCACGAATCCCCAAGTGCTAATGATGCAGGGACAAAGAGGACAGGCGGCGATAATATGGCTGTTGCTGTACCGAATATTGAACCGAGTTCCGCAACAATTTTATGTAATTTTACGCCATCGTCGTCAAAATGCACAAAATACGTTTCACCTGTGGTTTCGTCTGTACCTACCGTTTCCGCCGTTCTTTTGAAGAGTGCGATCTCTTTGTCCTCAATACGTTCTTCAGAGGCTTCAATCGTATAAGTAACCCGTTCAGTCCCATCCTCAGTCTCCAACACCCAAATGTTCCCCAAATCCGTCGGATAATATTCTACAGTCTCTGCCATTGTAGCGACCGAGGCATAGAGGAATAAAAGCACCAACACCAGTCCAACACGACCCCTTTTTACAAACACCAAATTATTTCTCCTTTTCATAAATCAGATAAAGACCAATTCCATGCATCGTAGAAACTTTCAAAAGTGTAACATATAGAGGTGCCGAAAGTCAAAGAGAAATCAAAAATTCAACGGCTCTGACACGCCTATAGCATAGGAAACCGTTAGTCTCCTGTGGCACGCATCCCTTGTTGTAGCATAGGCTGTTAGCCTGTGGTCTTCCTGTAGCATAGGAGAGCGTTGGTTTCCTGTGGCACGCATCCCTTGTACCATAGGCTGTCAGCCTGTGGTCTTCCTGTAGCATAGGAAACCGTTAGTCTGTGGCACGTATTTCCCAATCCGCGAAAACCCATGATTTGCGGCGTACTCGCCCAAATGCGACCTGCCTTCAGACAAAAAAATAAATTTGACTTCCCAAATAAAATATGTTATCATATATAAACAGGTTATCATACATAATGTAGCGAACACGCCCTGAAAAAACATAATCTATAGACAGTCAAAATTAACAAACGTTAACTAACAAAATTAGCATTTTATGAACAACCCGAAAACGAACCGCATCCAAAAAACGCCACCGACCCAATGATACACTACATTTGAGGTACTTCAGAAAAGCACTAACAAAAATTAAAATTACCCAATTGTTCACGAAAATTGTGAAAAGAAAAAATTCAACAACGCCATCAACCCGTATGCCAACTAAGTTTATGCCCTTTACAGAGGATAAAAAAGAATCATGAACAATTTCATGAACATTAATGAACATTGTGCCAAAGAATTCATCACGCACCGAATCGATGACCGCCGCAAACCTGTGTATCAAGTGGGTTTATTATCCATGACAGCATGAACACAAAAATTGAACAACCCGCCAATGTTCATGAATGTTCATGAAATTCCGTGCCATGTTCACGAAATGTTCATAATTTACCGCTTAAAAACCGATTGTCTACGACGGTAAAATAAATTAACAAATAGTTAACTTATATCTGTGGAGGAAACAGTGCTAAAACGAAAAGACCTCAAATTCAGACTCGCAGCTCGACACAAAGAATTCGCTGTCATCCAGTTTGCGCAGTTCATGAAACCCACCGGTGTCGTCACCGCTGTCATGGAACAATTCAAAACCGAACTCGCCGCCGACATAGAAAAACACGGTGCAGGCGAAATCCGACGCTACCTCTCCCATAACTTTTGGACACTCGACCCCAAAAACGGGAAGATGCCCGAAAAATTCAAAGAACTCTATGAAGCACACAAACGGCAATACCTCAAAACCTACACCGATAGTTACCTCCGCCACCCCCGAAACGTCGTCAAGGAGCTGGATAACCTCTACGAAAAATGTACCCAACAACTTGAAGACGCCGAACCAGACAAAGCGCGGCAGCTCATGCCGACAATGCTCAAAATCATTCAAACCGTCAGAAACACCATTGACGCAATCCCATTCGACGAACTCGAAAACGAGGAGGACGAGTTTGAAAAAGTGCAGGTCGGAATGGCACTCAATTCGGTAATGGCAACACCCGACCCGCTTGACGAGGAAGATGAACAAAAACTCAAAGAACTGTTCGACACAGACGCGCCTTTTGAAAAAATCTGCCATTTCATTGAATATCTCAGATGCAAAAATCAAGACATTTTTTGTGTCATACCTATGCGTGATGATGAAAAGGGAAAGCAACTGTATATTAGAGGCAGACGCATCGAATTCATAGGATTTGGGCATCCAGCACCTGAAGAAAGACAACCCAATACCGCTGTAGTCGGTAGCATAACGGAGCACATCGATTAACGCGGATAAAACCAAACCATGTCCAAACGCACAATCCTCACATACATCATCATTCCCGCACTGCTAATTGCCGGGCTAATCATCTTTCTCCGCAACAACCCACAGGAACCCACTCCCGAACTTCTGCTGGAACGACAGCACATCAACTTCGGAACTCTCCCTGAATGGGACGGTCCCGTCACACGAGCCGTAATCGCACGAAATGTAGGCAAAAACGTACTCCGCATCCAAAACGTTCACACGGGCTGTAGTTACGCAAAAATTACGGGCCCCGAACAAATCCGACCCAATGAAGCAGCAGCGTTCCACATAGTCGTCAACCCAGAAATCCTGCCCACTGGCAAGACCTCGGCAACCGCCACCATTTTCACCGATAGCCTCAAAACCCCAAGCGTTCCTCTGACAATCGTCGCTGCTGCCAAACGGTTTGCAACCCTGAATCCTGATGTCTGCGATTTTGGAAATATCCGCCCCGAAACGGCGCATCAGAAGACGCTGAAACTCGCTGTGAACGCGCCACTGAACACATCGGATGTCCGTCTTCTGCCATCAAACCATCCGAGATTGACATGGGAAATGACACCCGATCCTGACACAGACACATCATTTCTTGTTACCGTTCAACTCGTGCCGCGCAAAGACAGAAGCACCTTCTCATCGCTACTCACTGTGGCGTTCCCCAACGAACGGACGTTAACGCTCCCCGTCACTGCTAAAGTCATGGCACCCGTTACGGCACACCCACAAACCCTCTCCTATGGCGTAGCAGTGGCAGGCACACAACCGTCGTTAGAATTCACGCTCTCCGCTGAATCCCCTTTTGAGGTGCTGAAAGTTGAAACTCCTACCGTTTTGGAGGTTAGTATTATGAGCGACACCGGTAAACAGCACCAGAAAAGACTAAAAGTCGTATGGCATGTTCCAGACGCGCCAGAACCTTTGCGTGAGGAAATCCAAATCCTAACTACAGCAGACCCACTACCCATCCGCATCCTCGTCTACGGCTTCATCCAACTCGGAACTGCCAACTGAAAACTATTCTAATGATAATTCTCTTGTAACTGAAAACTGAAAACTGATGACTGATAACTATTCTAAACTGAAAACTGATAACTATTCTAAACTGGTAACTGGCAACTGGTAACTGGTAACTATTCTAAACTGATAACTATTCCCACTTGACAAAATCGTGTAAATTGTAGTATCATTAATATATAAGCACCCGTAAAAAAGCAGAAGAATCCTTCATGGAAAAACGATACTTCGATTTCAGGGATATTTTCCGAGTTATCCGTTACGGATTCAGTGGACGCAAGATCGCTGTTCATTTCATTGGACTCGTCATCGCGTATCTGATTTATGAACTTTTGGTATATCTCAGTCTTTTCGTTGAGGGTGGTGGTGCTGCTCAGGATTTTTGGAATACATACGCACTCCTACCCGTCACCCCTTTCAGTAACGCTGAATTCGCACAGATAACTGAGATCGCAATGTGGATAGGAGTGATAAGCTTCGCATGCATCTTCTTCCTATCAAGCACTGTGGCTTCCAAAATTACCATCGAACAGTTCCGCGGGGATTTCTTCTTTTCGGTCGGTGATGCCGTAACTTTTCTCAAAGGGCATTGGAAATCTGTCTTGGGCGCGTTCATCGGTTTACTACTCATCCAGATATTTCTCGCCTTAATACCCCTCAGCATTGCGGGACTCGGAAAGTTACCGGTCGTCGGAAAACCGTTTCTCATGGTCGCTTCACTTTTCATGCCGCTCGGATTTTTTCTCGGTGTGCTAATGGCATTAATCGCTGTGGTTTTTTGTGTCAGCCTGCTCTTTGTACCCGCTGTTGTCGCCACGACAGGTGCCGATACGTTTGAAACCATCTATCAGCAGTTTACCATCGTTTGGAACAAATCGTGGCTCACAGTGTGTTATGAAGCGATGTTGTTGCTGATAAAACTCATCTTTGTACCGATCTGGGCGTTTTTTTGCCTCGCAGGTTTTTCAATCGTGATGCTGCCGATGTCTTTTCTACATACCGGGCAGATGGAGCACATCACGGCGTGTGCAAACCTATGGCTCGGTGGTGCTATCGAAAAGTTGGCAATGCTCCCATACGTTAACAGTTTGGGTGTCTTTAACATCGGTATGGCCATGAAAGAGCCATCTACTTTCATGACGACAGTGACGGCTATTTTTCTCACAACCACGCTGCTAATGGGGGCTGGACTGGTAATCGCACACCTATTTTCAATCGCTTCCGCCGGAAATACAGTGATTTATACGATTTTACGTAAGAAAATTGATGGACACAATTTGTTAGAGCCGTTTAACCCGGAACCGGCCGAAGGAACCTAATTTCTGAAAACTGAAAACTGATAACTGATAACTGAAAACCCATAAACAGGATAGCAACTATGTTCCAAAAAGTGATAACAAAAGTCTTCGGTAGTAAAGAGGACCGAGATGTCAAAAAATTTCGTGACATCGTCGAAGCGGTCAACCAACGCGAGGCGGATGTCAAAAAACTCACTGATGCACAACTGCAATCCAAAACACCAGAATTTCGCCAAAAATTGGACGCAGGCGCATCGCTTGATGAACTCTTACCAGATGCATTCGCTATTGTCCGAGAAGCAGCAGTACGGACCTTGAAACAGCGTCATTACGATGTCCAAATTATGGGCGGTGCTGCACTCCATCAAGGCAGCATCGCAGAGATGCGGACGGGTGAAGGTAAAACGCTCACCTCAACGCTTGCCGTCTATCTCAACGCACTCACCGGAAAAGGCGTACATCACGTTGTCGTAGTACGGCGGATCGATGCACACCAGCGTCTGCGA
>JAPPDN010000479.1:0-3232 GCA_028824575.1 Candidatus Poribacteria bacterium
CATCAGCAGTGTGCATAACTCTGGCCATTTCACCGACCGCCCATCCGTGTGTAGGAGTCCCGAAGCTCATGGCGTAGGAACCCATCGCGCTGAGCCAACTCATGTCTCCCTCAAACTTAATCCGCTCAGCGGTGCCGTGGCCTTCATCCCCTGGGTCGCTGAGATCTCCCCAAGTTTGTCCACCATCTTTTGTTTCAGCCAATGCTGCATTGCTTCCAACGATATAACCTCTGCTTTCATCAACAAACCCAACGCCAAAGAGTTCAAAGACGTTTCCACTATCTTGGGGTCGCCATGTTTTGCCGCCATCGTTGGTGTGCAGAACGCTACCTGCCAAACCGACCGCCCACCCGAGCATATCGTTGTGGAAATGGACAGCGCGAAGCTCACTTGCGTTCGAGATAACATCCCACGTTTCACCGCCATCTGTGGTGTGCAGGATTGTTGCTTTATCTCCGACGATCCATGCTTCAGTTGCGTTCATCATGTGAATGCCTTGGAGGCGAGCCGCAACGGGGCGCGTTTCAAGGGGTGCCCAGGTTGTGCCACCATCTTTTGTGCGCAGAATCACACCGAATTCAGCGGCGGCAATCCCGATATTTTCATCAGCGAAGTGAACATCCCAAATCGGTTCAGGCATTCCGTTGGAGTTCGGGACATTGCTCGTTTGGACGACCCACTTGTTACCGTTAATTGTTCCGACCACAGCACCGCCTGCCCCGACAGCCCACCCTGCTATATCGTTTAGCATGAAAAGGGCATCAAGAGTGTTGACCGTTGCACTCGTCTGAAACTGCCAATTCTGTCCACCATCAGTGGTGTGAAGGAGGGTTCCGCCACCGCCAGCTGCCCAACCGACTTCAGGACTCACAAAATCGATACCTTCAATGGTATTGTTGGTATCAATGGTCTGTTTTTGCCATGTTGTGCCACCGTTCATAGTGCCAATGATGAGTCCGCCATCTCCACTTGCCCAACCGTGTTTCTCATCGACGAAGGAGACAGCTAAGAGCGCGGTCCCAGTGCCAGAGTTCTTTTTCATCCACGTTTGTCCACCATCTGTCGTTTTCAGTACTGTGCCATTTTCGCCGACAGCCCAACCGATTTGTGGGTTAATAAAACGGACTTTCTTTAATTCAGCATCAAGCGGCAAGGGTTGCTGGTTCCACGTTGTGCCGCCGTCATTCGTATGTAGGATTGTTGCACTGCTACCGACAATCCATCCATGTTGTGCATCAACAAAAAAGACATCGGAAAAGGAAGCCTGCCACTTGGATTCGCTCACCGTCTCCCACGCTTTTTGTGCGAGCGCGAAAGGCGCGATAGAAAGCAGCAGCAAGACTCCAAAAATAGATAGTATTCGCTTTTTCTGTTTCATCAAAATTTACAGCGTCGAGACCGACCCTTCAGGTACGGAATGAACGCTAACCTCCTTACTTCTTGAGACGGGCTTGCGAGTAACGCCCTTCGTTTTAAGTAGTGCATTGTACTTTATCTATAACCGTGAACTGAAGTCTACGTGCTTCATCAAAATTTTCAGTGTGAAAACCCCTACTTTCAAACGGGGAAGGAAACACCGCCCTTTTTTTACTTTAATAAGTAGCAGGCTTTGACTACCAACGTGCCTGCCAGACGTTGCTGTACTATTAATATCGCCACACAGAGGCGACCTGTAGTCAACGGTTTAACTTGTGGAGTGGACGTTTGGCGGACGCTTCGCACAAGCCCCGTCCTTTAGGGCGGGGTTATTGACTCTGTTGTATATGATTATATATGATACCACGTCTGAACAATTTATGTCAACCGAAAAGCGGGAGTAAGCGGGGGTATTCGGTTATCATTTACCGGTTGTCAGTAGACGAGATTGGGAAGGCAGGTCGTGATGAATCAACGCCGAGGGCACAGCAAAACCTCGCCATCAAGGAAGCTGCATAAGTCCTGTGAGATAGACTCTAAAAAATTAATTGACACAAACCGAACCTTTTGGCATAATAATTGGACCTACAGGTTTAAAAAATCTCACATGCTTATCAAATTTGGTTTGTTCAGACGCGAATACTTAAACATACTTAGGAGGTTTTCATGAAATTTATGAGACAATTACCCTTCATAGGCCTCAGTCTACTTCTGAGTGTTTGCCTGTTTGCTGCTCCTTCTGCAGAAGCACAAGTTGAGCTCAGGACGCTGACGGGCCTCTGGCTCTTTGACGAAGGCAGTGGTAATCTTGCGGCGGATTCATCTGACAGTGCGCTTGATGCCACAATAGAAGGCAACCCGTCGTGGGTTAATGGCGTGTTTGGCTCAGGGTTGGAACTCGATGGCGTAGATGCTTATGTCGAAGTCCCTGCACACGTAAACCCAACAGATGCCATTACTGTTTCGCTTTGGGTTAAAAGCATGACAGAGACGTGGAATCAGCACGGTTGGATGGTTGAAAAGCGGAATGCCTATATCATCCATCCGAACGCGGATACTAAAAACGTTTCCTGGCCGATTTGTAACAATGGCTGCTGGAATAAGCCCGGTGGTTGGCGCGATGGCGAAGTCGGACCGAACGACATCACCGACTGGCATCTCTACACCACCACGTTTGACAGTGCAACCGGTGAGTGGAATATCTATATTGATGGCATTTCGGAAAGTTCAATGACAATTAATCAAGATCCTATTGATGCCGACAACGGTCCGCTATTCATCGGTAGAGATACCTGTTGCGATGGCAGATTCGGCAATGCGATTATTGATGAAGTTGCCATTTTCAACGTTGCACTCAGTGCTGATGAGATCCAGATGATGATGGATAAAGGACTTTCGGCGTTGCTTTTGACACCCGTCGAACCGCAAGATAAACTCTCTACGACTTGGGCGGATGTTAAACAGCAATACTAATAATCTATTGGTAGGCGGGTGATGCTCGTCCTTGCCCGCCTCCCTTCGTCAAATCGAAATAAATATGAGGAGATAAACAAAATTACATGCTAAAAAAAACATCGATATCAATACTGTGTATTGCCTGCCTCTTTGTCGCGATTCCTTTAACGGAGGCGCAACTCCCGTTAGACGGTGTGGTGAGTTACTGGTCCTTTGATGATGGAACTATCGCGGGTGGCAAAGTCGAGGATGTCTTAGGTGCCAACGATGGCGAACTTAAGGATAATCCGAAATCTGTCGCTGGCAAAGTGGGGAAAGCCCTCGAATTCAATGGCACGAATTCCGTTCATATTCCCGGTAG
>JAPPDN010000479.1:3242-5339 GCA_028824575.1 Candidatus Poribacteria bacterium
TACGGCTTCATTAGAATTTGCGGGTGAAAAAGAGATGAGCGTTGCCGCTTGGGTGAATGCTGATAGTGATAGCCCTGTGAAAGGTGTCGTTGCTGGCTGCTGCGGCACGATAGTCGCGCAGCGTGATGTCAACGGTTGGGCATTGCGGTTTGATGGCAGAAATGCCGGTCAAGAGATGGAATTCATTGTTCAACCGGGTTGGCAAGGGGACGGCGGTTTTGGCGCGCCTCAGTTTGATAAAGGGAAGTGGCATCATATTGTCGGTGTCGTCGCTGACAAAGAGATGTTTCTTTATGTTGATGGGAAGTTGGAAAAAGAACAGAATTACAATGGTCCGATGTCAACGGGTGGCTCAGAAATGGAGATTGGGCACGCAAGTGATGGCGGATTTGTAGGCATCATCGACGAGGTTCTGATTTATAACAAAGCTTTATCTGCAAATGAAGTTAAACAAGTTTTTGAAGCGAACGGTCTGCCTGTGCAACCGCAAAACAAACTCGCAACCCGTTGGGGACAAATCAAAACTTCGTTCTAAAGCAACGTCCGTCCTATTATAGGGCGGATTTGCACATATCCGCCCATCACTCCTCCTACATCGTAGTGCCTCGCGACCTTATCCACCTCAAAGCAACTTATTCTGTCGCTTTCTTTAGGATTGCCCAACGTGTTAGGGATCTGTTCTTAGGTGTAAAGACACCTTTCAAACGTTGCGTGGCAAGCACTTCACTGACACCATCAAAAGACATATCTTCTATACGATAGTAGTATTCAATACCCGTCTTCGCAGTTGTATCTATCCATTGATAGGCATTGCGTTCACTTGTCGTGCCAGCACCTTGAATAAGTTTTGGATTAATCTTCGTGAATGGACCCTTTTCGTTTATACTTCGCAGGATATTAAAGCCTGCATTCTCTAATTCTGATTCAGTCGTCCACTGCAGAACGACACCGCTTTCCGAGACATGCGGAACGAAAGAAGATAATCTGACAGGCAACGGATCCGCCCCTTCTGTTCTATAGCCAGGGGTGCCTATATCTGTCGAGCTGCCGTAGAAATACTTGCTCCTGTTGCTTTCAGTCAACTTCTCGACCTCATCAGCAGGAAACCAACCAAACGCCTTCATACCAAAACGAAGATTATACTTACGTGATTGAACTGATCTCAATCTTCTAATCAGCGATATTCTTCTATTTTTATTCACAGAATTGCGGGTTCTCGCAGGTATCTTCCATACGATCTCATCATTCTCGTTGAGGTTCCCGATTCTGTCAATCGGATTCCCTGTGTTATCCTGCAACTCTAATACGATCGCTTTCCCTGTCCATAACTGGCGATTATATTGCAGTGAATAAGTCTTGCCATCCATGTTTTCAGAGAAAGAGCCTCTATACACCGTTGCTGGATAGGCAGTAATCAGGTGCGTTTCCTTTGATTTTATGGTAATGGATCCGAGCCTATGCGTTTGAAGTATCTGAACATTATTATTGCCGTCGATAAATCGTCCGACAATCTGCCAACCTCGAAGATCTATATCCTCATTTGTCGTGTTATAGAGTTCTATCCACTGCGGCATGTCATTCAGTTTTGAGAGCATCCATTCACTAAATACAATTCTACCAACACCCGTCCTCTCATAGTCAAAAGGTTCTGCCGTAGGATTTACAGATGTTACAGGTTTTGGCAAAGTTCCGCCGCCACCGCCTGAACCTTGGTTGTTCGCCGGAGGTTGCACTGGTGGCTGTATGTCCTGTTGCGTATCTTTCTCATCCTGTGTGTCTTCCTCACTCGGTTCTGTATCACCATTACTGGGGGCATCAGGTTGTTGCGTCGGCGGATTGACGGGTGGCTGCGCAGTGTTCTGCTGCGTGCCTGTGGCCTGTTGTGCGCCCGGGTTCGGATTGGTATTCCGCTGTTGTCGTTGGGACACTGTTGGAATTTCAACTTTCACAGTCGTGCTTGTAGAGGTCGTTCCAACCGACGCTGTGACGGTGTATGACCCTGAGGCATCAGTTCCAAGGTTCAACGTCGTCTGTGCTTCTCCATTGCTATCGGTTGTTGCGCTTGTGGTACTTAACGACGCAGCCCCATCAGCCGGA
>JAPPDN010000528.1 GCA_028824575.1 Candidatus Poribacteria bacterium
AAGGTTCACCGCATCTCGAACGCCTGAAACCTTATGGCAATGTTGTCCTCTACACGGACCGGCCCGAGACTGACGCAGAGAAAATCCGCCGTGCTGAAGATGCAGACATCCTCATCAACTCACGCGGGATCGTCAAGTGGCCCGCAGAAATCCTACGCCAACTCCCCAAACTCAAGTTAATCTCACTCTGCTCCATCGGAACGGATATGATTGGACTTGATGAGGCGAAAGCGTGTGGCATTACTGTTTGCAATCAACCCGGACGCACCGCCCCAGTTGTCGCGGAGCACGGGTTCGGGCTGATGTTCGCACTCGCCAAACGCGCAGCATTCCTCACAGCCTCAATGAAGGCAGGCGGATGGCCCCGTATGGACAACATCTACTTGCAAGGGAAAACTTTAGGAATTGTCGGCACCGGACATATCGGGACGGAGATGGCACGTCTCGGACGAGCCATCGGGATGAATGTTATCGCGTGGACGTATAACCCTTCAGCAGCGCGTGCAGAGGCACTCGGCGTTCAGTTTGTTTCTCTTGATGAACTGCTCCGTACTGCCGATGTCGTCAGTTTGCATGTCAGGTTGACAGAGGAGAGTCACCATCTCATCGGTGAACGTGAACTCGGCTTGATGAAACCGGGCGCGCTCTTAATCAACGTTGCCCGTGGTGGCGTGCTTGACACTGACGCGCTTATCCGTGCGCTGAACAGCGGACACCTCGGTGGTGCTGCGATTGATGTTTACGACCAAGAACCACCTCCTGCTAACTATCCGCTCTTAGAGTGTGAACAGGTAATTCTAACACCGCATTGTGCCGATATGACTCCTGAAGGTGTCGAGCTGCTAAACGAAGGCGCGGTAGACAATATCATCGCGTTCCTCGAAGGTACACCACAAAATGTAGTTGTTTGAATTAAAGAGATGCAATTAGTTCCAGATAAACTTGAGTCTCACCAGAAACCGATTTTCGACAACGGAGAAAATCGAGAGGAGACCCCATAGTTAAAAAGCCGATTTTCGACAACGGAGAAAATCGAGAGGAGACCCCCATAGTTAAAAAGCTGATTTTCGACAACGGAGAAAATCGAGAGGAGACCCCCATAGTTAAAAATATAGGTGTTGATACGGGCGGCACTTTCACGGACATCGTGATGCGTATCAATGAAGAACTGTTCACGCACAAAGTCCTGTCTACACCCCAAAATCCAGCACACGCCGTGATACAAGGTGTGAGCGAAATCTTGCGTCTGCACAGTACCGATGCTGATCAGTTGGAAATTGTCCACGGATCGACAGTCGCGACGAACGCGCTCCTTGAACGTAGAGGCGCGCGCATTGCGCTCGTCACAACGAAAGGCTTTGAAGACGTTTTAGAGATAGGCAGACAGGCACGTCCAAATCTCTACGATTTCTTCGTGGAACGTCCAGCACCGCTTGTCCCTACCGACAGACGTTTCGGTATATCGGAGCGTACACTGCACACAGGCGAAATCCAGACCGAGATTGAATCCACCGATTTGGATGCCCTTGCCTCCGAACTCTCTGTGTTGGAACTTGATGCAGTCGCAATCTGTTTCCTTTTCGCCTATGTCAACCCGCAGAATGAACAAATCGTTGCAGCACACCTTGCACGGCTTGGGATACCAATTTCATGTTCACACGAGGTCCTACCGGAATACCGCGAGTATGCGCGTTTCAGCACCACCGTCGCGAATGCGTACATCCGTCCTACCTTAGAACGACATCTCTCTACACTGACAGCTTCTGAACAGTTCCCGGAATCGTTCCGACTGATGCTCTCCAACGGTGGGAGTGTTTCTGTAGAGGCATTTCATGGAAGATTGCAAGTTGAAAACTTACCGTCCCAAGATACGTCTGTTGGCATCCGCACGGTACTCTCTGGTCCCGCTGGCGGTGTCCTCGGCGCGTATCAGATCGCCAAAACTGCTGGCTACGACCAGATCATCACATTTGATATGGGTGGCACCTCCACGGATGTGAGTCTCTGTAATGACGGCATCTCACTCACGACGGAAAGCACGATTAGCGGGCTCCCGATCAAGGTGCCGTTGATTGACATCCATACCGTCGGCGCAGGCGGTGGTTCTATCGCAACTGTGGACGCAGGGGGCGCGTTGCGCGTCGGACCAGAGAGTGCAGGCGCGGATCCAGGCCCAATTTGCTATGACAATAACGGAGAAGGCATCACAGTAACCGATGCGAACCTTTTCTTGGGACGCATCGCTGCGACTCAGTTTTTAGGCGGTGCGATGTCACTTAACCTTGATAAGCCCCGCGCACATATTGAAAAATTTGCGGCACAACTCGGTATTCCTGCCCTGCAAGCTGCCGATGGTATTCTCAAAGTGGCAAACGCAGCCATGGAACGTGCCATCAAGGTTATCTCTGTGGAGCGAGGATTTGATACACGCGATTTCACGCTCATCTCTTTCGGGGGTGCTGGCGGTTTGCACGCCGCATTTATGGCAGAAAACCTCGGCATCGAAACAATCCTGATTCCACCAAACGGTGGTTTACTCTCTGCCTACGGGATGCTCTTTGCAGATGTCGTCAAAGACTATTCACAGACAGTTCTATTGCGGTTTGAAACAGGCAGTGAAACACTCGTTGACACATTAAACATTGGGTTTGACGAGCTCTTAACCCGTGCGGAAAATGAGATGAGACCGGAAGGATTCACGCCTGATCAACTTAAGATTGACCGTTCACTTGATATGCGATACGAAGGTCAGTCTTATGAACTAAATATCCCCTATTTTACTGAAATAGGGGCACAGGCACTTGTTCAGAGATTTCACGCCGCACACGATCAACGGTTCGGTTATGCACGCACCGACGCACCGGTCGAAGTCGTGAACCTCCGGCTTACGGCAACTGGAACAACCGATAAGCCTCCTATTCAACCGTTGCCACTCGTTGATACAGATCCGTCTGAAGCGTTTACCGTCCAAAACCGTGTTGTATTTGAGGGTGAAGCACTCACAACCGATTTCTACCGCCGCGAGGCGTTGCGTCCTGGCAACCAAATCGCAGGTCCCGCGGTTATAACAGAATTCAGCGCAACCACTGTAATACCACCGAATTTTGCCGCCGTTGTTGATGCGTATCAGAATCTTATTTTGACCAGAAAATAATTGAATGTCTCTAAGAGCCACGTCTAGCATTAGTTTTCAGGATGTGGTATCTGCTGAATTGAATTTGACGATTTCCTTCCAAAGCATGTTACCTTCTGCATCGCAATATTTCCCGACGAATTCAGCAGTAAACTTGTTGACGACTTTAGCATACTCTTTCATAAACTGCTCATTCTTTTCTTTTGCTTGATGTCCTAAAGGTTCAATGATGTCAGTATATAGGTTGTCATCACCTGAAATGAATTCCCAAAATTTTTGTCCACACAATTTCAAGTAATCACCTTTATCCGGTTTTCGATCCTTTCCGTAGCAGCATCCATTGATCGCAACAACATTTGTCAACGATCTATTCGTACCGAGGATTCGTTTAGCTTTCTTGAAGTTATCCCGCAACTTTGCGACTTGGCTACTATTTCCCCAATTTGGTCCAGATTTGATTGATACAATGTATTTTATATTATCTTTTTCAAACTCTAAATCAATTCCCTCTGCTGCAGATTTCTGACCACCATAGACCTGTGAACAGATAAAAATGGCAAGTTCCTCCAGAAATCCACCAAAAATTGTCTCTTCTTGCGAAGATAGATGAGCATCTAGGATAAATGTCACGAAATCTTGCGCGGTGTTAATATCTTTCGCCTTGAATAGATCTTGAATAGATAAGGATTTTTTCGCTTGACAATATTCAGCAGTTTCAATTTTTGAAGACTATCCAACCGCTTCTGATGAAAGACTTGAATGTTCGCTGCAACATAATCAGTGATCTCCTGTTGTGTAATGGATTGCATTTTGATCCTCTTCAAATAACTGATATTGTGTTGGCTTTATATTTTCCTGTGCTAATTGATAATACTCCGGCAAAATTTCAATACCGACGGAGTTTCTCAACAACTTTTGAGCGACTTGGCACGTCGTACCAGCACCTGCAAACGGATCAAGCACCCAATCATTTTCTTCCGTAAACAACCTTATAAACCATTCAGGCAACGACTTAGGAAAAACGGCACTGTGTTTGCGATTTCCTGTTTCTGTTGCTAAGTGCAAAACGTTCGTTGGATATGCCATCTTTCGGTCCACCCAATTGGAAACGTTCTTCCCAAACCCGCTCCCTACTTTCGAGGTATCCCGATTCTGGTCTGTCTTGCTGAGATTTTTCAATCTTTTCTCCGCCCAATTACCCATAGGCACCATGACAGCCTCTTGATGCATATTGAACTTTCTGGTTTTATTAAACTGCAAACATCTCTCCCAAGCATCTCTGAATCGGTTCGGCCATTTGCCCGGATAGCAGTTCTTCTTGTGCCAGACAAACTCTTCTGTCCATAACCATCCTTGCCTTTTCATCGCGAGTATCAATTCAATAACATAAGTATGCCGTTCTCCGTCAACAGCTTGCTCTTTGATGTTTAGAATGAAGGTGCCAGATGGCTTGAGGACCCTTAAAAATTCTTCGGCGCGAGGCATAAACCAATCGACGTATTCATCGGGACTGATTCCGCCATACGTTTTGGATCGGCGGTCCGCATACGGTGGAGAAGTCATAATCAGGTCGAATGAATCGTCATCAAAATCGGCGAGTACTTCTAAGCAGTCCCCAAGATAAAGGTCTGTTTTTATCCGTGTCATCCAATAGTCTGCCTTTGTACGCAAGCATTTTACAGTATAATATCACACTTGCTAAAGGAAATCAAGCAGAAAGATTTTATAGATCAGAGCCATTCAATTGTCAGTGGATGTTGGCAAATTGGAAGGGAAACCTGAGAGGAAAGGCGGCAGAATGGAGGGTTGGAAGAGTGAAAAGATGCGTTTTATGGAAAAATTGAATGTCTCTGGTAGTAGGTCGCGAATTCCTTGACATGTAGGACACAGTTTGGTATACTTTGAGCATTGCAAAAGTTGATAAAATAGGAGAATGAGCACCTTGAAGATTACAGATGTTAAAACGATTTTGACAGCACCCAATGGGACTCGGCTTGTTGTTGTTAAGATTGAGACGAGCGAACCCGGCTTATACGGCATCGGTTGTGCCACGTTTACACAACGTCCGCTTGCCGTAGCGACAGCCGTTGATGAATATCTCAAACCTTTTCTTGTTGGAAAAGATCCGACGAACATAGAGGACATCTTCCAGACCAGTTTTGTCAGTTCTTATTGGCGAAACGGGCCGGTACTCAACA
>JAPPDN010000207.1 GCA_028824575.1 Candidatus Poribacteria bacterium
AAACAAGAACGTCTAGTGTGCTATTATTGACCACTTTCATAGCCGTTGGAACGGTCTGATCAGCACTATCCAACGCCTGTCCGGGATTCATACGCATGTCTAAAGGACCGGTGTGGTTGAAACTAAACCCTCGGTGTGGTGTATCTAACTGTAGCGATGACACCCCTAAGTCAAGTAAGATACCGTCAACAGCATGAACTGAATGTCTTTCCAGTAAAACATCCATCTCAGCAAAATTGCCGTTAATAAGGGAACACCGCTCCCCAAAGGCGTGTAGCCTACTTTCAGCGACGGCGAGACCTTCAACATCCAGATCTATTCCGATCACACGTCCACTCGGAGCAGAGGTTTCAAGGATAGCCGCACTATGCCCGCCTAATCCGACAGTCCCGTCTATGTAAACGCCATCCGATTTCGGTTTAAGAAAATCAACCACTTTATCGCATAAAACTGGTATGTGGTGCGTATCCATACTCGTTCCAATATGACTTTTATACCTTTGCTTAGCAAGAAACGTGCCAATTCATTTTACGGGCTATTGGGTCAATATTATACGTCTATCCGATTTTGGTAGATAGCCGTCACAAGTTCCATCGTCTTGACTGCATCCGAAAAACAGGTTAATGGCTGCTCGTCCTGCTGGATACAATCCACGAAGTGCCGACTCTCTCCATAAAACCCATAGGCTCTGTGCAGCTTATCAGAATCCGACGCTTCCTCAGGTGTGATTTCGGTTGTACCGTCGGACCTGTGGAGTACCGCGCGTCCCCCCGCGTCCGGATTGATATAGGCGGAAACCCCACGGGCATGCATCTCAAACGTATGGATGCGTCCCCCAACCGCCCAATTCGTGCAAAGATATCCAGAAGCACCACTCGTAAATTTGACGAGCGCGTTGAAACTGTTCTCACGCTCGGAGTAGAAGCTATTGATGTCACTGGCGACGGCTTTCACCTCGCCACCACCAAGCCATCGGAGCGCGTCTACTGCATGAATCGCATCGCAGGTCAAAACGTCTATCACACCATCGTAGTAGAGGGCATTCGGTGTATTTTTATGGAAGGTTGACATGCATTGGATAATCGGACCGTTTGCTTCAACTATCGCTTTAACCTTTTGTAGAAGCGGGATGAAACGGCGATTAAAACCGACCATTGTTTTACAATCGTTCTTTTCCGCCGCCAACGCCATCTCCTTGGTTTGGTGGAGCGTAACACCCGGGGGTTTCTCAATAAAAACATGGTGCCCCTGTGAGAGGCAGTGAATAGCAAGCGAAAATAGGTGTTGCGGCGGCATTAAAATATACACAGCATCCGGACTCGTCTTCTCAAGCATCTCCCGATAATCAGTGAACGTCTGATCAATCTCAAACCGTTCCGCCGTTTCCTGAAGTTTTGATGGCACCAGATCACACAGCCCAACAAGGTTGACATCTTCACACTCTCGGAGCGATGGGTAATGAACGCCGTTTGCCATGCCACCCGCCCCAATTAGGGCAATATTGACTTTTTTCATTTTGGATCCTCCTTGCAAATCTTTCCTTGCATGTTATAGGAAAAGGTGTTAAAATGCAATTCACTTATACATACTGACGCTACTCGCCAATTTATACATTAAAACTAATGAACGCAGACCCTATCAAACTCGAACTTTATAAAAACATGCTGACCTCGGTTGCCGAGGAGATGGGCGTAACGCTACAACGCACAGCATTTTCACCCAACATCAAAGAACGCCTCGATTTTTCATGTGCTGTTTTTGATGGTACCGGCAAGATGGTCGCGCAAGCCGCACATATTCCCGTGCATCTCGGCTCTATGCCGCTCTCCGTCCTCGCTGCGATTGAACATACTGAAATGGTACCCGGAGACATGATCGCCCTCAACGATCCGTATCGCGGTGGCACCCATCTACCCGATATCACGCTCGTTGCCCCCGTTTTTTCCGATGAACATGGCAACACAAGAGAAAATAAACCTGTCTTCTTTGTCGCCAACCGTGCGCATCACGCGGATGTCGGTGGTATGGCACCAGGTTCTATGCCGATTGCAACAAGTGTTATCCAAGAAGGTATCCGTATCCCTCCTGTCAAACTTATCCGGAGCGGAGAATTGGATACCGACATCTGGGAACTGATTCTTGCCAATGTACGTACGCCTGAAGAACGCCGTGGTGATATGGAAGCACAGCTCGCAGCAAACCGCGTCGGCGAACGGCGATTGCGAGAGATGATCGCCAAATATGGTACGACAGAAATTACGGCGTATATGCAAGAACTGTGCGAGTATGCGAGTCGAATGGTCCGGGCACGCTTACGAGAAATTCCTGATGGACGTTACGTATACACCGATGTCCTTGACGACGACGGTATTAGCGATGATCCGATTGAAATACAGGTCGCGATTGACATCGAAAATGATACAGCCGTCGTTGATTTTACAGGCACAGCACCACAAGCGCGAGGGTCTGTCAATGCGATTTACGCGATTACCCTCTCGGCGGTTTTTTACACTTTCCGATGTATCGCTGGGGCAGATGTTCCCGCCAATGCAGGCTGTTTAGAACCCATCCGAGTTATTGCACCAGAGGGCACCGTTGTGAACGCGAAGTTCCCGGCAGCGGTTGCAGGAGGGAACGTCGAAACATCACAGCGCATTGTTGATGTGCTACTCGGTGCCTTGGCGCAAGCCTGTCCGGACCAGATTCCTGCCGCCAGTTCCGGCACTATGAATAATCTCACAATTGGCGGCTATGATACCGCACGCGGCAAAGATTTTACCTACTACGAAACGATCGCAGGCGGGATGGGCGCACGCCCTGACCGAGACGGCATTGATGCCATTCACACGCACATGACCAATACAATGAACACACCTATAGAGGCAATTGAGACAAATTACCCGATGCAAGTAGTGGCTTATGCGATCCGGCGTGGAACAGGTGGCGCAGGGAAATATCAAGGGGGCGCAGGCGTTATTCGAGCATTACGGCTATTGACAGACGCGGAAGTCACCATCCTCTCAGAACGCCGGATCCGAGGTCCTTATGGCTTGCAAGGTGGGAAAGCGGGACATCCCGGATCCAACGTGTTAATTTCTGGTGGCGAAGAACAGCTGTTACCTGGTAAGGTTTCCATCTCTACACGCAAAAATGATGTTATCCGCATAGAGACGCCCGGCGGCGGTGGATTCGCGTCTTAGCAATTAACGTTGTTATAGTGAAACCTGTAATTATCCACTTTAATTTTCCATAACAGTGACATCTATATAGAAATGTTGCGCGCAGTACGCAGTAGATAAAAAATAATTTGCATTTTTAAATTAAATATATTATCATATATAACCTAAACAGTATTAATTAGATATGTAATAAGGTTTGATGCTGGAGCGACTTGGTAGGAGCGCGATTTCCAGCAGCAATAGAGGAAAAATTACGGAGAGCGACAATGAAAAAACTGACACAATCAGCATTTCAGAAAGCAAAGAACTTTATAATGGATCAGGGGAGAGCGTGGGACCAAAGACGCTTTGAATTCCATTTTGAGGATGGACCCGCTGATGCCGTCCTTGCCGCGCTAACACCTTATCAAAACGACGATGGTGGTTTCGGCCACAGTTTGGAACCTGACATCAGAACACCGTTTTCGTCTGCGATTGTGACCACAGTAGGTTTCCAAATTCTCAGAGAAATTCGAGCACCTGCAAGTCACATATTGGTACAGAAGGGAATCCAGTATTTTATCGCGACCTATGAGGCGTCACAGCAGGTATGGCCTATCATTCCACCTGAAGTGGATGATGCACCTCACGCGCCTTGGTGGAATTATGGGAATAGTGCCGAAACTTTCGGTCAGTTTCTGGTCAACCCCCGCGCTGAGATTGTCGGATATTTGCACGAATTTAGCGATGGTGTGCCGACGCAATTGCTGGAGACAGTAACAGCGGCCGTTTTGGAGCATTTATATTCTCTACCCGACGAAATGGAGATGCACGACTCCCTCTGTTTCGTCCGGCTCGCGGAGACAGAGGCTCTGCCGAATAGGGACAAGGTCTGGGCGAAGCTCGCTCGAGCGGCTGCGCCCGGTGTTGCTCGGAACGCAGAGCAGTTGACTGACTATGTGCTCAAACCGCTGTGGTTGGTGCCGTCTCCAGAATCACCCTTAGCTGCTGGGCTCAAGGATGAGGTGGAGATGAACTTGGACTTTGAGATCGAACAGCAGGGTGAGGACGGCTCTTGGGCCCCGAACTTCTCCTGGGGCGATCAATATCCGGAGGCATGGCGAACAGCCAAGCGGGAATGGCAATCTCGGTTTACGGTCGAGACTTTGAAAACATTGAAAGATTTTGGTCGCATTGCGCAAATGGGTGGATAGAAGGTAAATAGCACGATAAAACGCAATGTCCGCCTACATCCCAACCTAAAGCATCTAAGTTTGACGGGAAGATTGATAACCAATTTAAAAGGGAGATTTTCAAAGTTATGAATATCATCTGTACTGGGATCAGTTGTTCAGGCCGCAGAGAATTAATGGAGGAATTTGAGACATTCTGTGTCCAAAAGGAATTGAACATTGGTTTTTTCAACGTTGGCGATTTTATTCATTCTATCGCAGCGAAATCTGGTGTCTATTTCACAGAAAAGGTTCTTGATTCGGATCCTGTGGTTCTATCATTGGCACGACGCAACGCTTTCTATGAAATTGCCCGACGCGCCGAAGCCTATGAACACGCCATCATTGGGCTACACACTTGCTTTAGGTGGCGCGGCACCCTCATTGAGGGGTTTTCCTTTGAAGATATTGAAATTATACCGCCCGATCTCTTTATCAACGTCGTTGACAATATCACTGATATATCAACACGGATGGAAGAAACGACACAATGGTCGGGGATGGGAAAAGCGACCCTTAATGTCTGGCTGGACGAGGAGGAATTATTGACAAGGCAACTTGCAAAGTTTTCAAAAAAGCGGCATTACACTATTGTTAGACAACTGGAATTTGATGATTTTTATGAGTTACTCTTTTCTTCCAAACCGAAATTTTATCTTAGTTATCCTATTGTGATGTTGGAAGAAACCCCGGAGGAGATTCAGAAAATCCGTGAACTTGGCGAAAAACTACAGCGTTCTTTTATTGTCTTTGACCCACTTTCAATTCAAGATATGGAACTGATTGCCTCAGCAGAGGATAGGAGTGAGGGAAAACAGAGTATGCCAACCACTATAGGTGAGATGGACGAGTATGTGGACGTGGTCGACCAGATTAAAACACGGACCATTTCGCGGGATTACCAATTTATCCATCAAACCGATCTTATGGTTGTCATC
>JAPPDN010000111.1 GCA_028824575.1 Candidatus Poribacteria bacterium
CGTATTTCACTGAGATAGTAAAGCGTCATAACCGTGCGTTCACTATCAGGGAGTTTTTCGAGAAGCTTTTGGACGAGTTCGCGGCGATACTCGGTTGCGTTTATATCCTGATGTTCGGACACATAACGCGTATAAGAGGATGCTTCTATCTCGTTCACAGGTATGGTCTCTAACGATTGTGGGACAGGTTTTTGCTCTCGTAGCCACTTGACGCTGAGTCGATTTGCAATGACATACAACCACCCAGCGAATAGATTCGGATTCTTGAGCGTCGAAAGTTTTTTATATGCCTGTAGGAAGGTGTCTTGCGTAACTTCTTCAGCATAATGAAAATCACCAATTTTTCGCCAGACGAGCGCGTGGACACTCTTTTGGTACCTTTCGACCAAAGTGTTAAATGCGGTGGTGTCGCCAGATAAGATATCATCGATTAACTGAGCATCGTTTTCTTGTTTCATGGAACTATCCTGACCAAGGGATTTAATCGCGTTGGTATGCGTTAAGACCTTTAACTGAACAACTCATACAGTATTATATTATAAAAGACGCGATTTTGGGGGAAAAAACGTGCATTGTGCGAAAAAAATCGTGTTCTTACAGAAACGCGTTGTTTTTCCTTGTGGATTGGAGTGGTTAACTATTCGTGTTGCTTGAGTTTGCCCCAAAGTGTTGTCATTTTTTTCGCGCTTGGTGAAACAGAGAAGAACGGCTCTGGCACCCACGCAGGCGATATATTCATTGAGAGATGCGTCGTAAGCTGAATGGATTCTGTGTGTTCTTCGCCAGCAGCATCGACAACGTAGAGAAAAGTCTTGTGCTGGACTTCTAAATTATCCGAAACATAAGCGATCCACTTTCCATCCGGCGACCATGCTGGGGCGTACTTCATGAATACACGTCCCCCAGGAACGCGCCCGCCAAGCGTTACACGACGGAGTTTCCCACTCTCTACATCTACAATCGCAATTTTGGGTCCTATCCCAAGTTCCCAAGTGGAAAAGGCAATCTTCTTACTATCAGGAGACCATGCCGCACCGCGTCCCTTCTCCACAGCCGTTGCCAGCCGTCTCGGCTTTCTTCCATCAGCAGATACAATATAGAGGTAAACACGTTTGTGAGGTGGGTCAGGTTGGAGTGTATTGTACGCGATCCATTGTCCATCCGGAGACCAAGCGGGCCCCCAATCGCTCCCACCCTTGGTCAATTGGGTGAGTTTTTCGCCGTTTATACCCATCTTGTAGATCCGATACTCGCCCCTTCGATCAGAAATAAAAGCGATTTCCGTCCCGTCTGGTGACCATGTCGGGGTTGTGTCGTTGGCGGGGAGATCCGTGAGTTGCCAACGTTGTTGGGTGCGCATATCCATGACATGGATATTATAAAAGGCGGCATTTTCATTGGAGGCATAAGCCAAGTAGCGTCCATTCGGAGACCATCTCGCGTGAATCTCATCTGCGGGTCCGTCAAGGAGTACTTGAAGATTACCGCCATGCCTATCTATCATATAGATGTCATAGTTGCCATTCCTGTTAGTAGAGAAGGAGATATATTCAGAACCTATATCTTGTGCTACGACGTTTATCGTCAGTAGGACATTACTCAATAACATCAGCATTATGAATACTGGATACACACATTTATTTTTCATTTCAGGAATACCCTCCAATTCATTATCTTAATGCAGTCAGGATTTAAATTCTATTTTTTCCCGAGAGCCATTCAGTTTAAAAAAATTATTGCATTTCACACCTTTTTTCTTACCTATCGTACATTATTAAAGACGCGATTTTTTAATCAGAAACGTGCATAATGGTAAAAAAAGATATAAAACTTGAACTTTAGCCAAAATCGAACAAGAGCGATGTTATACCATCTCTAAAAATTTATATCGCATTCGCCGCACCGTCCACGCAGACTCGGTAGGTGCGGTTTCCTAACCGTACCATAAGTGTCAATTTTAGAAATAATGACCATCTCAGACCCAGGCCCGGTAGGTTCGGTTTCCTAACCGAACCGGATACTCCGCGAAAACCTTGAAGACTTCAAGAATTCTCTTCAGTCCTGTAGGTTGGGTTGAACGGATGCCACCGAAACCCTAAAATCAGAGAAAAACACAATGTTCTCCAGATACGCCACACCCACCAGAGATCGAGTGAAACCCAACGCTTTGGAAACCTTGAAGGTTCCGAGACCCTGACAGCGTAAAGTTGGGTTGAACGGATGCCACCGAAACCCTAAAATCAGAGAAAAACACAATGTTCTCCAGATACGCCACACCCACCAGAGATCGAGTGAAACCCAACGCTTTGGAAACCTTGAAGGTTCCGAGACCCTGACAGCGTAAAGTTGGGTTTCACTACGTTCACGAATAGATAGGGTCGGATATTGACTTTCAGGGGTGTTTGACCTGTCAACAGTCCACTTCTCAACGCCGTTCAACCCAACCTACGGGACTTCAAGAGAAAACCACTGAAAATCTACTAAATTGACACTTATGGTGCGGTTTCCGAACCGTACCGGATATGATCAAAAATATTAGATGCTTTTAAAGAGAAATTCTTAACCAGCATTGGTATTATATAGATGGGGTTACACTGAAGCGTTGATATCTGGGTTGGGTTTCGCAGTAGATAAGCGTTATCTTGGTGTAGAGTCTATAGAGATCGTTGCGAGAAAGGAATTAACCTTACTTTTCCCGCTGAACGAATTACCGGTAGCCCCTAACTTAAAACGTCCGCCTTTATCAAAACGGTACGTGAGTCGCCCCGATTTACCGGGGACGATCCCTGATGCTGCAGTGAGTATAACTTTGGGCATTCCGTCCGCGGCGAGTGCGCTGTCGTTTTCAAACAGGATGAAAGCCCCCGCAGCCTCTGCACTCCCGATCCAGAGCTCAACAGTGAGGACACCGCCATCCTTAAACGCTGTCGCATCAATCTCAACGACAGTGTAATCTTGATATTCAGCGTCTGGAGTCCGAAAAACACTCAAAATATCCCGCGAAGGCTCCGCGTCGTCGAGTGTAACGATCCGTGTCTGTGCAGTGAGAAATCTTGGCACATATTCGGATTGATTCATGCTTGGGGTGAACCCACTGCCTTTGTTAGGTATAGTAGACTTGCCGATTTGGGCGCGCACATCCGGTTTCGATGCGAGATTCAGGACAATCGGTGTATCAATGAGTTCTACTGTCATCTCCGATGTGGCATCGAAGTTGTAAGGCTGCTGGAAACGCGTTAGATACGCATTGCTGACACCAAGTGCCAACACCACGAGGGCAAGGGTTGAAGCAGCGATTGCCCACGGAATGAACGGTTTACCACCGGAGGGGACCACGGGTTCAATGCGTGAGATTTCTTGCATGATATTCTCGGTGAGATTCGCCCTGATTTGGAACCCTTCGAGTGCTTCTCGGATTATAGGTTCGGCTTTTTTAAGACGAAGCCGGGCGCGACGGAGCCGACTTTTAATGGTACTCGCCGACACACCTAAAAACCGGCTAATCTCTTCAACCGTCATTTCTCCGAAGTAGTGGAGTGTAACAACAGTACGTTCACTTTCTCGGAGCCGTGCAAGCAATTTGTGGGCGATACTGCGCTGTGCTTCTGTCGCAGCCTTTGCCTGCTCCTCGGCGATGTATTGAGAATACGTCATCTTTTCTATCAGGGCGGGGTCGGTTTCCTCCAACGATTGCGTCTGCATCCGTTTCTTTCTAAGCCAGGCGTGACACTGGCGTGAAGCGATTCTATACAGCCATCCCTCAAACCGATGTGGATCCTTCAGGGTCCCCAGTTTCTTATAGACCAGCAGGAAGGTGTCCTGTGTAACCTCTTCAGCGATGTGGAAATCCCCTATCTTCCGCCATGCAAGCGCGTGGACAGACTTTTGGTATTTTTTTACCAAATGAGCGAAAGCACTTTGGTCGCCTGCAAGGCTTTGTTGGATGAGTTCGACATCATTGTTTCCCATAGATCACCTATAAATAGCAAGCAGTGGTCTTGCTTACCGATCAATTTTCGTTGCTCTTTTCTGGTGTAGGTTTCACAGAAAATTCAGCGAGGAAACCGTTGATTTTGCCTTTCTCACTGAGCCAACTGCCTGTAGCCCCTAACCGAAAAACGTTGCCTTGCTGAAAAGGATACTCAATTGTGCCTTTTGTGCCGGGAGGAACATCCCACGCCGAGATAAGCGCACCATCAGGTGCCCCTTCTGTGGGAAGCTCAGTATTACCATCATAAAGATCAAACGAACCAGGAGATTCAGCATCACCGACTGAGATAGTAATAGTCAGCACACCTCCATCTTTAAACGCAGTTGTATCAATTGCAACGACGGTATAGTCTTGATACCCCTGTCCGGGTGCCCGAAAAATGCTGAGAACTTCTTGCTCAGGATGCTCACGGGTAAGCACAACGCTCAAACCGTCATTAGCAATCGCACCGGATTTGACAGCCGTTCCAAGGAAAGTATTCCAATCCATTGATGGCGGTTCCCGGGCAGGTTCAGGCAAGCCCGGACGTTTCTCATCTAAGGATTCTTGGAGAAACAAAAGGTAACCTTTTGGTCCGTTGTACGGAGAAATCCGTTCATTGACTGGAAGTCTGCCCATCACATCAAGATCCGTTGAGATCACTAAAGAATCTGCGGGGGAACGTAACTTCCATCCCTTCATGATTGCCTGTGCTAATGGATGCGTTTGGTCAAACGGTTTAAAGCCTTGCTGGATTCTCGCCGCAATGAAGGCTCGCTTATTCGGGGTACGTCCTAATTCTACATTTGATACCCAAGTATTGATGAAATTTTCGTTCACGAATTTGATGATACTGTCATCGGAGAGGACACCTGCCCTCAGGCTTTTGCCGCTCCCTCAGCACGACTCATCAACTAACGGCCCATCTATGGAGATGGCATGAATCGGTTTCTGTTGTGCTTGTGCCTGCGCCAGTACCTGTTCGGGTGGCACCCAATTAATTCGTTCCGATTTGTAGAACTTATGTATCAGGGCGCGCTCGGCTTCCTCTTGGGTGATAGTTTCTGTGAATTTGATACTCTCCAGAAGCTTTTGATTTCCAGCGCGGAGTTCTATTTTCGAGCAAAAACCGGTAGTCGTATGAAAATGGGAGTCGTTTTTATCTTGTTTCCAGTTAACATCGAAATTTATTACGCCTTCAGGGACATACATCTCAAAGAAAGCGACTTTCTCTTTAATGCGGTCAATGACAAGATGCCCTGTGAACTGAGACGGTGTAAACCACCCATCTTCGAGCTTGAACTCCGCATGGATCCGAAACACGATGTCGGCGTATTGATCGTTGTAAGCGCGCAG
>JAPPDN010000336.1 GCA_028824575.1 Candidatus Poribacteria bacterium
ACCCTGAAGGTGATGCTTCATGAATTATGCTGTGGTTTTGGACGTGCGACGCATTGCACGACTATAAATGCGGTGTGTCATACACCTGTTATTGATTTGTTAGATACTTAAACGTCATTAATTCTTCAAAAATTACATTTTCCGCGGCTTTGAGAACTATGCAAGACTTAAATCCATTAGCAGCCGATTTAAACGAACAGATTCGCTCCGCCTCACCAGTGGTTTTCGCACTTCTCTCCGAGTTAGGGAAACGCATCTACCTCCCGAAAGGGATCTTAAGCCAGACCGCGGAGGCGAACACGAAAGCCCACCGATTCAATGCGACGCGCGCGATTGCCTTAGATTTTTCAGAGGATGCGGGCGACATGATGCACCTGCCGGTCTCGCGGGAACTGGTCCCGGAACTCACACTGGAGAGCGTTTACGGCTACGCGCCCGTACTCGGTCAACAGGAATTACGCGAAGCGTGGAAAGCACATCTTTTGCAAGAGAATCCAACACTCGCAGGAAAAACATTCAGTCTTCCAATTGTGACAAGCGGTATGACGCACGGATTTAGTCTGCTCGCGGAACTCTTCGTAGATAGTGGAGACACGCTTGTGTTACCAGATAAGATCTGGGGGAATTACCGACTCATCTTCCAAACTAAAGCCGGTGCGAATATCCAGAGTTACCCGTTCTTCAACGCTTCGAGCGATTTTAACACACACGGATTTCGTGAGACACTCGCCAACGCTACTGCTGAAAAGTTGCTAATCCTCCTGAATTTTCCGCACAATCCGACCGGTTATGCGGTTACCCGCGTAGAAGCACAGCAAATTGTGGACGCGATTGTGACACGGGCGGAGGCGGGCTGCCATATCCTCGTTATGGTTGACGATGCCTACGCCGGTTTGTGGTACGATGCAACGGTCATGCAAGAATCACTTTTCGGGTTATTAGTCGAGTGCCACCCGAATGTGGTGCCAGTGAAAATAGACGGTGCCACAAAAGAGGAATACGCATGGGGGCTACGTGTGGCGTTTATCACCTTTGGACTCGAAGAAACAGCAATGCAGCCACTTGCGCAAAAATTAAGCGGACTCACCCGGGCGAATACCTCCGGTGCACCACAGGTCTCCCAAACGCTTATCCTTGAGGCGATGCAGGCACCCGGATATGCTGAACAGAAACAGCGCAACTACGAAACGCTCAAGGCGCGTGCGTTGAAAGTGAAATCAGTAGCGTCTGATGTGCGGTATGCGAAACTTTGGGAAGTGTATCCGAGTCATGCTGGCTATTTTATATGTCTGAACCTTAAATCTGGGAACGCGGAAACCGTTCGGCAGCGGCTCCTTGAGGCGCACGGCATCGGGACAATTGCACTTGGCGAGACTGAGTTACGGGTTGCCTATTCGTGTCTTGATGAATCAGATATCGAGACGGTATTTGCGAAGATTGCGAGGGTTATTGAAGGGGTGTAGGGAACGGCGCGAAAGCCGTCCCCTATAGGCGTTAGATTTATTGTGCTGCCTTCAAGGCACCCCATGTCGTGGTGACTTTCCCACCGGGTTCAACAGGTGTGGTTGGTGGGTCTCCGACGGTTTTTCGGAAATAGACATCATCTTCAACATCGTTCGGACCCGCCCAGACCCAGTATGCAGTTGAGTCAGGATCTTTCAGCGTTTGACGCATCGTGTCTGCACCGAAGCCCCAGATACCGGCACCGAATTGATCGAGTTGTGTCGCGTTATCCCAACCGCTATCGTCAAAATCGGGTTGTTCCCAACCGTCTTTCCGGTCTGCAAGTGGCGCGCCAGCATCCGCTTTCCATGTATCATCGGAGGGGATATAGGTGCCGTCGTCAAGGATAACATCAAACAGTGCACCACCGCGCCCGGTATCACCGGGTTCCGCGTCGTGGACATAGACACCGATAACGGCGTAACCGTCCGGCATATCAAATTCAGTGATAGAGGCTTGCTGCCAGTTATTGCCTTCGGCAACCTGTTCACCGTTGACGAAACCTACCCAAGAGTTGTCACCATTGATACGGAGTGTCGCTGCCCAGGTGCCTGAAGCGATTAAGGCTAAGACCAAAACCAAAATTGTTGGAGCGAAAAACTTTTTCATTTGATTCTCCTTTTCTTATGCTATGACGATCGCGCGAGGCTACATAGCATCGTTTTTAATACGCGCCCACGTGGTGGCGAGTTTATCTTGCGGTTCAACGGGAAGTGTGCCGATCGTATATCGGAAATAGATATCGTCTTCGGCATCGTTGGGACCGCACCAGACCCAATTGGCTTCACAATCTGGATCTTTGAGAATTTGGGCCATTATTGCGGCACCGAATCCCCATATACCTTCCCCGAATTTTTCGTAGATTTCGAGTTCGTCTTCCCATTTGCTGTCGTCGAAATCGACCTTTTCCCAGCCATCTTTCCGATCAGCGAGGAGTTTGCCGGTATCACATCGCCAGCCATCTTCACCTGTTCCGATGTAATCAGGCTTAGCATCAAGGATAATATCGGCGAGGAATCCGCCTCTACCGGCAGCACCGGGTTCAGCGTCGTGGACATAGACAGCAATCTGTGCAAAGCCTTTGTCCAGTTTAAATTCACTGACCGTGGGGGCTTGCCAATTTCCGCTTGCAGCGACCTCTTCGCCGTTAATAAACGCAACCCATGTATTATCGCCGCTGACCCGTAACGTGCCTTTTTTCGGCACAGCATTTGTCGTTTGTATCAAAAGTACACCGCTTAGAAAGATCGCGAGTACTAAGTAGAGTGTTGATCGGGTTTTCATAAAACCTCCATAGATGCACGGTTAAAACCGTACGGATTATTTGTTACGGCATGTGAGATATATCTACTTTTTGCCGTGTGTGTTTGATTCAAGTGCTAATTGCCCAGCGAGGTCTGCAACGAACTGATAGGCGACACGTCCAGACCGTCCACTTGAGGATGCTTCCCACTCCAATGCTGCTCGGTGTAACGTCTCCGTTGGAACAGAGAGTCCTCGTTTGAGTGCATAGTGGGAGACAATCTCTAAATAAGTATCTTGTGAAATCCGATGGAAAGCAAGACGTAACCCGAAACGGTCACTCAACGACACTTTCTCCTCCGTTGCTTCGCGCGGATACAACTCATCTTCATCGTTCTGAGGATATTGGTTTTCACGTACCTGTCGAGGCATCAAGTGCCGACGGTTTGAAGTGGCATAGATGAGAATGTTGTCCGGACAAGCGGAGATTCCGCCTTCCAGCATCGCTTTCAATTCTCGGTATTCAGGTTCATCTTCGTTGAATGCGAGATCATCACAGAAAAGGATATAGTGCTCCGTGCGTTCCCACAATACCTCCGCAATTTCTTGTAGATGGATAAGTCCCTCTTTGCCGATACCTACCAGTCGAAGCCCTTCGTCAGCGTAACGTTCCAGCATCGCTTTAACAAGCGAGGATTTCCCAGTGCCACGGTCGCCCCATAGCAAGACGTGGTTCGCGGGCAGCCCCTGTAGAAATTGCCGCGTGTTTCGATCTAACGCTGCACATTGCGAGTTTATGCCGATAAGATCCGTGCTATCGACAAGATGCGGGTGTTTAACAGGCACGAAATATCCTGTCCCGTTCTGTGCTCGCCACTGAAAAGCGATGTAATCGTCCAGGCACTCACTTGGTGTGTCCGTTGTGCGAGCGTCCAAGCGGTTGAGTAGACTATCGGCTTTTTCAAGCAATTCTGTGAAAAGTGGTAAGATGCCTTCCATCTCCTGGTTCTTCTTAGACATAGTTTGATTGGATTGGTTTAAAATATCAGCAGAGGTGTTGCGCATTAGGTAGGTGTTTGTCAAACCAATACTATTAAGTTTAGAAATTTTAAGACTTACACAAACCTCTTCGTTTTTTTCTGAAATTGGAAAATTGGAAGGATGGAAGCGTAGAGAAATACCCCATCCTTCCATCCATCATTTATGGAGAAAATTTCTTCAACTGTCCCCATGTCGTTGTTAGTTTGCCTGTCGGATCAACGGCGAGGGGAGCACCGAACGTCAAAGTGCCAAGATTCGCGGAGTCATCTGGATTCAGACCGTGCCAATCCATGAACACAAGCCCACCTTTCTTCTCCGGATCATCCGTGCCTTCCTCATACCCGGGTGTAAACCCGACTTCGGTCCCTTCCTTGACTTTTACCTTTGTGAGCCATTTAAACGGCATCGCTACCTCATAAATCATACCACCTTTGCCCAATTCAGGTGTCGGCACGATCGCAATATCGGATTTCGGGAGATCCGGATTTTTGATCGCACTGAAATCAGTAACGAGTGCCTTCTTGTTGATATATGCGAAATTGGGCTTGCATGCAGGGGCTCCAACTCCGACTTGCTCCCAGTCGATGTAGAGAAAAATTGTATCGCCTACCCAAGGTTGTCCGGCATTTGCCGCTGGTGCGAAAATATCGTCGCGTACAGCTGCTGCGAAATAGAAGGTTTCCGCATCATACATCGTTGACCAAGTCATCGTCAGGTCATCTTTCCCTTCCCACGCGCCTTGGCCCCGAAGCAGCTCATCCTCTGAGTCAAACGCGACCCAAACAGCATACTTCCAATCGTCAAGTTTTCCATCAATCTTGGGGGCGTTCGGAATAAACCCCGCGATGGATTCTCCATATTCCAACCCAAACGCATCGCTGTTATCCTCTGGCAGAAAATCTGCATTTACAGAGAGAATGAGCAGAAACCCGAAGAGGATAGATAAAATTATCGTTTTCATCGTGTGACTCGCTCCTTTGCTAATGCAAGGTTGTTAGTGCTGTTACAATTTTTTGACCGGTTCTAAATTTAGTACCTCAGACACCTTTTCAAGAATCGCATAAACATCGTAATCGTCAAAAGCCGTTCGTGGCGTGACACCCGACAGCACAGCAATAAAGGGAACCGCAGCACGCTGGGCAGTTTTGGCATCCGTCACGCTATCTCCGACATAGAAACAATTTTGCGGAACACTATCCGTTTGCGCAACCGCCAGCAGTAACCCTGCTGGATTCGGCTTATATGCTGCGTCCCCGCCACCAACGATAACGTCAAATGCATCTAACAGATCCCCACGTTCAAGGATCCCCTGAATATATTGGCGACGTTTCTGAGAAACGATAGCAAGTTGGAGACCAAGCCCCCGCAATGCTTGGACTGTTTCTGGCACACCGGCGTAAAACTCTGCTAACGCGACCATTGTCTCATCGGCGCGTTGAAGAAACAGCCTCGTAAATTCATCGACTCGCTTGCTATATGCTTCCCCTGCTAACGCCGTCAGTATATCTGGTAGTGCTAAACCGATTGTCTGCCGAAT
>JAPPDN010000483.1 GCA_028824575.1 Candidatus Poribacteria bacterium
GTACGCGAAGAAACACCCAAGCAAAAACCCCAAATGCGATCTGCATTCCTAACCGAACCGGCACAGGGTGTCCTATTATAGTAAAGCCCATAATTATTTGGACGCGCGATTGATCGTAGGGGCTGGGTTACCCAGCCCTTACGATCAGGCAATGTGGGTTGCTATCATGGTGTGTCAATTTATTTTCGTGCTTTACTATAATTCTAAATTTTACTATAGCAAACTTCACAAGAAGATGAGGGTTCACATAAAAAGAGTTGAGATTGCGTTCTGCTGTAAAAGAGAGGTAAGGAGGATTTGTAGTTGCTGCTTTCTCTGAGTGGAATTATAGCACAAATTTAGCGAAGAAGCGTAATGGAAATGAAGAAGATGTAAAACGGGATTCAGGGTCTGCCCTAAATCCCTACAGAGAGGTAGCCACTGGGGCATATTGCAGGTAGGTAATTTGCTATGTTCTAAGATAAGTTGTCACTGCCAATGTTGAGAGCATTAATCCACTGCTTCATTGACTGCAGGATCTTCATCACTAACATCGGTTTTGAGGTTGTACCCCATTACAGGTTCATCCCTTAAGATGCCCAGTCTTTCGTATCGCTCCTTGTCCTTTTTCCACGATTTTAACCTCGCCTTTGCTTCACGAGACGGATAGAGATGGGCTTCTGCAGTATAGAGTTCTATCGCCTCATCAACGTTGAGTCCGATGCCGTATCGGAATTTTTGATTCAATCGGATATAGGTACGGACTTCTGGAATATCTCCAAACTTCCTGACAAGCGGGTTGTGCGGACTCGGATTGTCCGGATCATCCTTGAACGGATGGAACCCGGGAATGAAATCGTCTTTGGGGACCTCCTGTTTATCACCGCCGGGCATTGTGTTTTGAAGCGGCTCATTGGCATGCCGCACCCCACAACCGGATAGCAAAGTAATGAGGATAAAAAATCCCAGTAAAATTTTCATATTCATTAGAACGCTCCTATATTTTTGGAGGATTGCCTTGATACAAATAGAAGATGTTTGCATTCTATGGCAATCCTTCTGAATTGTATACCGTGCTGGTTTTTTATTCACTTTTGGCTGAACCCTTGAGCATTTCGTTCCAATCCCACAAGAGAATTGTACCATCTGCAGCAGTACTGACGAGCGTTGTGCCATCCGGCGAAAACGCCAACGTCTCCACTTTCTGTGTATGTCCATCAAGCGCAGCGATTTTGTCTCCGGTCGTAACATCCCATAATTGGATTGACCCCATGTGAAGTCCATTAACGAGAACCGAGCCATCTGGCGAAAATACCAACGGTTCGGCAGCACCCCCAAAAGGCTTATCGCCGCGCCTATGCTCAGGGTCAACCGATAACAATTTATTCGCTGTATCGACCTCCCATAAATGGATGTGACCCCGTATTCCAGCGGCGAGCAAGGTACCGTCTGGTGAAAATGCCAATGCCAAAATACGTCCCAGATCCTCTTGTTCCGTCGGCTCTGCAAAGACAGTCAAGGCACCACCGGTCACAACGTCCCACATTTGGATTTTCCCTTTATCAGATCCACTCACGAGCCATGTACCATGTGGTGAAAATGCCAATGCTAAAATCCCGGGGACATTGTGCAGAATACCTGCACTCAGGTCAGCGAGAGGTATCGCCTGTTCATCACCGGTTCTTGTATTCCACAAGCGGATTTCACCAAGACCCGTAAACGCCACCGTTTCGCCATCAGGAGAAAAGGTCAATTCTTTGGCTCCCATCCTATATTGCAAGATTGCCAGTTCACCACCTGTCCTTACATCTGTCAGGCGAATTAAATGATCTGCTGGCTGCCAAGTAGAAAGCCCTGCCCCGAAGACAGTAGCCCCTTCTACGCCTACACTAACGAGTTTCGTGCCATCGGGTGAAAACGCTAACGTCGATAACCAATCTCGATGGCCTGCCATATGAACAGTGGACTTTTGCGATGTTTTCGTATCCCAAAAGGCAATTTCACCATTAAATGCCACACTCGCAAGGGTGGAATTATCCTCAAAGAAAGTCGCTGCCTGCATCGACTGCGCGTGCCCAGTGATAGAGTCAGCCAACGGAGCCGCAGTTTGTGTATTCCAGAACCGGACCATGCCATCTGCACTGCCGCTGACAAGCGTGGTACCATCGGGTGAAAACGCTAACGTAGTAATACCGTTGATATGTCCAGTAAATGTCGCGAGGCGTTCTCCCGTGGTGGTGTTCCACAACTGCACCGTTTTATCGGTACTCCCACTGGCAAGCATTTTTCCGTTCGGAGAAAAGGCTAACACGTTTGTCCAACCCGTATGTTTTTCGAGTGTCATCCATTTGTCCTCGTCGGTGAGATCCCATAGTCGCACTGTCTTATCTGTGCTTCCGCTGGCGAGGCGCGTACCATCGGGTGAAAACACCACCGCTAAAACCTTATTTTTGAACGCCCTGGGGGGGAAAGGTTTATCCGGCGGCTGAACTGACAAATCTATATGCCCTTTGAGAGTGGATAATGCTTTGTAAGTCGCTATGTCCCATAATGCGATCTTCCCATCCGTTCTCCCAATCGCAACTTTATCGTCTGTAACTGCGCAGACTCCTGTTTCATCAGACATGTCAGATGGTTCACCACGCTTGAAAAACTTTGAAGTCATCTCTTTAGTTTCAATATTCAAACGGATGATAAACTGACCTCCACTCCCCACACTGACAAGCGTTTTCCCATCTGAAGAAAACCGTAAGGCTGAAGCGGTATCATACACATCAGGAAATAAGATTTCACGTCCGGAGGCTATCTCCCACAATTGGACTTTCGACCCGTCAGAGTGAAAATCTCCACCACCATTCGCAAGGAAACGACCATCCGGCGAAAATGCAAGCGATTGGCACATCCCCGCAAATAGGGACTTCTCTTCACCTGTTTCTACATCGTACAGCCATATACCGATGTTACTCCCGACGGCGAGTTGCGTGCCGTCCGGTGAAAACTGGATCGCATTAATACCGCCTTTTCCGAAACGCGCTTTCGCCGCTTTGGGCAGCTGCCATTGAGAATAGTCTTTAACTGTTTCCTCTGGTGGCGCGTCTGCAACGGATGCCGAAACATCGTTACGCTGTTGGTTAGCGGCATTGCTCTTGCCTGGCGTGTTGACGTTCCCGAGCTGCGTCCGAATATCTGGCTTAGATTCAAGGTTCAGCACAACGGGTGCATCAATCAGCTCAATTTTCATCTCTGAAGCAGCACTGAAACTGTAAGGTTTCTGGAAACGGGATAAGTATTGCGTCCCAACACCTAACATCAAAAACACGACTGCTAATGTGGAAACACCCACTGCCCACGGCACTAACGGTTTACTACCGGACGGGGTAACGGGTTTCAGACGTGAGATTTCTTGCATGATGTTGTCCGTAAGACTCGGTGCGATTTGGAAATTCTCTAAAGCCTCTCGAATCATCGGTTCCTCCTTTTTCAGACGTTGCCGAGCACGGTAAACGCGCGTTTTAATCGTTCCTACTGATACGCCTAAAAACTCGCTTATCTCCTTATACGTCATTCCCCCGAGGTAATGAAGTGTGATGACGGTGCGTTCACTCTCCTGAAGTTTCGCAAGCAACTTCTTGACGACTTCGCGCTCTGCTTCCGCCGTTTCCTGCTCGTTTTCCGCAATAACATATCCAGAATACGTCGCTCCTTCTAACGCCGTGCTATTTATATCTTCCAACGATTGCGTTGATAAACGTTTCTTACGGATCCACATTTTGCAGTAGTTTGTCGCTATCACATAGAGCCAACTCGCGAACCGCTGCGGTTTCTTCAGCGTTGAGAGTTTCTGATACGCCTTCAGGAATGTATCCTGTGCGATGTCTTCGGCGATATGGAAATCTCCGATCTTCCGCCACACCAGCGCGTGCACCGGCTTTTGGTATTTTTTCACAAGCGCAGAGAACGCCGCATCATCGCCTTCGAGGACGCGTTGGATGAGCTGAGCATCATTGTTTTTCATCGGATACCTCTGAAAAGGGAATGTTTATTGTTTCATATCAATCTTTAATGATGCGACTTGAGATGAAAAGGTCACATAATTCTGCAAACTTTTATTTCGCAGGCTTCGCAGGATGAGGCGGGTTCATGAAAAGCGGTTTGAGATTCTGCCCTGGTGATAACGAAGGGTAAGGAGAATTTGTAGTTGTTTGCTTTGTTTCTGCTTCTATCTGTTAGCAGCATTATAGCATAAATCTGGTTAAAAGGATATAGATTCGGAAAAGCAGATTTTCAGGAGAGATTTGCTTTTGAGGTAGGTTCAGTACCGCATCCACTGCCATAATTGCGCCAAGGTAGGACGTTTACCGTACATCAGAATCCCAACCCGATAGATTTTCCCGCTGATAAGCATGACCAGCAGAACAGTCGCGCACATCAACAAGATGTTCAGTAGAATTTCCCATAAAGGCGGCATTAGCACGTTGATACGCATGAACATAAGTATCGGTGAGAAAAATGGGATGTGGGAGAGCAGCACACTGAGTGTCGAATCGGGGATCCTAAATAACTGGAACATCAGTATGAACGGGATAATGATGAGCATCGTGAGGGGGCCTCCTGTCTGCTGCGCCTCCTCTTCACTGCTGCAAATCGCACCGACAACAGCATAAAGCGTCGAATACATAAAGAAACCGATAATGAAATAGACGAAGAAATACGTAAGTATCTCGGTACCACTCGCTTTGACAGTCCCAATTACTTGGATAAACTGTATCGGCAGGCTATCAATGCCAAAGATACCGAGTAGCGGCTTTATGTTCATAACCAATAACACACCAAATATCACCCAGATAGCAAACATTGTCAAACAGACAGAACAGACCCCGACGAGCTTGCCGAGTAGCAGTTGATGCGGTTTTATTGAAGAAATAATCACCTCAACAATTCGAGTTGTTTTTTCTTCAAGCACACTCCGCATGATGGAATTGGCGTAGATGATAACAAACAGGTAAAGCACAAAAACAAGAAGGTATCCGAGTCCGAGCCGCGCCCCCGTCTCTATAGCACTTTCAACTTTAGCACCACCGTCTTTCCCCTTGCCACTTTTAACAGCATAAGCGTTGAATCCAACGGAGCGCATGAGTTGACGGACTTCACGTTGAGAATAACCGCTCTCAGCAAACCGTTTGTCCCGGACGATGTCTGAAATGATACGGCGGAACGTGTTCTGTACATTAGAATTTGTCACTGTTCTGGCGTAGAAACGGACCCTCCCACTTGCAAAAACATCCTTTGGGATTTCAAGATAGGCGTAGAGTTCTTTTGTCCTGACGCGTTCCTGG
>JAPPDN010000695.1 GCA_028824575.1 Candidatus Poribacteria bacterium
CCGGTTCGGTTAGGAATGCAGATCGCATTTGGGTGAGTACACCGCAAAACCGAACCTACCGCGGGATGAAAGTGTCTACTTATTTTTAGGATGCACTATACTTTATTATCAACACCATCACCGTTGACATCGGTTGGTGATGAAACCTACTTGAAATAAATCTCACCGTCTAAATCCGGGACGATGTGTGATGTGCCAATGATACCACTGGCGACACCGGTCGCAGATGCTGGTAGTTGGATCTTCTGTGGTTTCCCACTGCGGTTGTAAATTACCCATCCCTTGGTGAACTCGCGGATGAATAAACCCTCTCGGTTCAGGTACAACCGTCCCTTTTTCCCAATGGGATGTCCGAGATCTGCATCCCAGAAGTCATACCAATAATGGGCACTTCCATGCGCGTGTAGAAAAGTATCGTGTGAATTTGTATGCTGGTTCCAATAATCCCAATTCGTATATTTATAAGGATAATCCCAATAGAAATCATCGTGCGGATGCGGTTCTCTCCAGTCAACACCCATAGTATAAAGAAAATATCCATCGGAATGCGTCAGAGAAAGGGTTGTAAAACAACGCATTGCCTGCTGGTTCGTTGGACTCAATGGCAATTCGCTTCCAATACCCTTGGCTTGCAAATAATTGATTCTCGGTTCACGTAGGTTTTCTTCTGCCCAGAGCAGATTACTTTCGAGCTCCATAAATCCCGTCCGTTGATCGTTACTAAAATCTTGATGGTCACTGTACAGGATAATACCGTTGATATAAGGTGCCCCAAAACTCAACTTGCCACTGCCGCCAACAATTATTAGAAAATCGTCTTCGACAGCATCACGAATGCGTTGAAGGATGGATTCTCGAGCGTTCTGTTCTGCCTCATCAGAACGATAACCTTCAAAAACAACTTCTTTCTCATTCCAGTAACCGAAAAGAATACCATCCCATAACCCACTTTCAGCAACAGCGACGGCTTGATCAACAATAATATCTTGGGCGATGGGATTTGCAAAATCTATAAGTAGATTTGTATATTGCTCCGCGGGTGCTCCACGAATTATTTCACCCGAGTCGTTTTTGACCCACGGAAAATCATCATTGCTATAAAGTGCACTCAAAAAGGGTGACTCCGGATCAGTCCCCCGCATATCCACATCACATAGGAGAATCATATTCGGATTTAAATCGAGCAACGCTTCCTGTTGTCTGCGTGCTTCTATCCAATCCCCGACAAGTGAAACACCTTCATCTGTTCTTTGGAAACGTAATCCAAACTCAGGACTCCAAAACAGATCGTGAGATGCTGTCATTTCTGCATAGGGCAGATGATGCTTATTGACGAACCATTCTGCCCAAGGTGCCGTAATGGAAGGCAGGCTACGCGTTTGGACTTTTTCCATGACCGACAGCTGCCTTCGTGAATTTTTTAATGTGTTGGGCGTTGACCCTGTGTGAGAAACTTGTGTGCTGGTACCGCTGGTTTTACGAGTCAGCGTCGCACGTCCCGCCTGATTTCGCACAGCAGGTTTTGACACAATATCAAGAACAATATCGGTATCAACGATCTCAATGGTAGGTTCAGATACTGCCTCGAAACTATACGGTCTCTGAAAACGGATGAGGTGTTGATTGCTCACACCGAGCAATAACGCAACCAAAACCACGGCGGTGCCGAAAGCGACCCATGGGAGCAACGGTTTTGAAGCCGGGGACGGTGTCAGTTTGATGTCGGCGGCCCGCCGCATAATGTTTTGCTTTACACTTACCGGTATCTGCACGCTGCTGAGCACTTCTTGAACGAGGCGTTCCTCTTGCGCTTTTAACCGTCTTCGTGCCCGATACAGTCGATTCTGAATTGCGCTGACTGAGACCCCTAAGAATTTGCTAATTTCTTTGACCGTCATTTCGCCGAGATAATGGAGCGTCATGACTGTTCGCTCACTCTCTGGTAATTTTGCCAGAAGTTCTTTGACGATCTCACGGCGGTGTTCGGAGCTAGCTATCTCCGACTGCTCCGATACGTGATGGATATAAGAGGATTTTTCAATTTCTTCCACAGGTGTGTCCTCCAGCGATTGTATCGCAAGGTTTTTCTTCCGTATCCAATCAATACAGAGTCGGTTTGCGATGACATACAACCATCCAGCAAATTTATAGGGGTCTTTAAGCGTCGGTAGTTTTTTGTACACCTGAAGGAACGTATCCTGTGTAATTTCCTCAGCATCGTGGAAATCGCCGACCTTCCGCCACGCGAGCGCGTGGACGCTTTTCTGGTGCTTTTCGACCAAGACACCAAACGCCGCTTCATCACCCGATAATATTCTCTGAATGAGCTGAACATCGCTTTCTTTTTCCATGAGGTGCCCTCCTAATGAACAGTTGGGTTGTGACCGAATCTTGTAAAATTACGCGGTCCGATACGGTTCATACCCTCTATTATTAAAGACGAAACTTTGGGCTGAAAATTCGCATAATTTGAAAAAAATCTGGAATTTGTGGATTGACACGCACAACGGATTTGCGTAAGTCCTATTATTAATGAAACAATTTATCAGCGAAAAAGGTGCATAATCTCGGAGAAATCGTAAGTCCCGTAGGTGTTTTTGCTTGGGTGTTTCCGTTAGGTTGAACGGAGCCCCCAATATCGCGAGCACAGCTCGCTCCTACAGAAGAAAGTATATCCATATATGAAGTAAATTTTTAAAACTGAATCGCTCTGTCTGCATTCCTAACTGAACTTGACAGATTGCGCGCCTTGTGATAAATTGTTCCCTATGAAGATTGTTGTTGCGCCTGATTCATTCAAGGGGAGCGTGAGTGCGCTTGAAGCTGCAAATGCGATTGAGCAGGGATTGCGTCGCGTGTTTCCTGATGCTGTTATTGACAAAATCCCGATGGCAGACGGTGGCGAAGGGACTGTGCAGTCGCTCGTTGATGCCACCGGGGGACATCTCCGAACGCAACGCGTGCTTGATCCGCTGGGGAACGCGGTTGACGCGCAATTTGGCATCCTCGCAGACGGAGAAACCGCTGTCATTGAGATGGCATCCGCTTCCGGTCTCACGCTTGTCGCACCGCATGAACGGAACCCGCTCCACACGACCACCTACGGCACCGGGCAGCTGATCCACACCGCTTTGGAAGCCGGATGTAGACGTTTAGTCATCGGTATCGGTGGCAGCGCGACGAACGATGGTGGAGTCGGTATGGCGGAGGCACTCGGTGTTCAGCTCCTGGATGCAAATGGCAAACAGATTTCGCGTGGTGGTGGTGGACTCGGACAATTAGCGTCAATAGATATAGATGGGTTACATCCGGCAGTTGTCGAGACTGAAACTGTTGTCGCCTGCGATGTCAACAATCCATTGACCGGTCCCGAAGGCGCGTCACACGTTTATGGTCCGCAGAAGGGTGCCACGCCTGAAATGATTGAGACGTTGGACGCGTCCCTCGCACATTTTGATGAAGTCTTGACACGGACACTCGGTAAATCCTTTAACGACACCCCCGGGGCAGGGGCCGCGGGCGGATTGGGGGCAGGACTGATGGCATTTCTCAACGCCGAATTACGACTCGGTATCGATATTATGGTTGATGCCGTTGACCTCAAGGAACGGGTGAAAGGTGCTTCTGTCGTTTTCACGGGTGAGGGGCAACTGGATTTTCAGACGGCGTTTGGGAAAACGCCTGTCGGTGTTGCTAAGGTCGCGAAGGCGCACAATATCCCGGTCATTGCGATTGCGGGGGGTATCGCTGAAGGTGCCGAAGCCGTTTACGATGCTGGCATTGATGCGATGTTGGGTATCGTACAAGAGCCGATGGAATTAGCGGATGCGGTTGCGGATGCGTCGCGGTTGATAGCTGACACCGCGGAGCAGGCTGCGCGATTGATTGCTATTGGTCATAGTGGACAAGGAAGTTAAGGAAGGTTGAAAGAATGGAAGTGTGGAAGAAAAGGATCAATTTCCTTCTTTTCTTCCACTTGGTTACGGCACAGCGGAGTGTGCCTACTACTGTATCCAACTGCTTACGGCACAGCGGAGTGTGCCTACTACTGTTACGGCACAGCGGAGTGTGCCTACTACTGTTACGGCACAGCGGAGTGTGCCTACTACTGTTACGGCACAGCGGAGTGTGCCTACTACTGTTACGGCACAGCGGAGTGTGCCTACTACTGTTACGGCACAGCGGAGTGTGCCTACTACTGTTACGGCACGACGGAGCGTGCCTACTACTGTTACAATATCGGCGTGTCTTTCATGAAATCGTCCGTCTCGGTTTGCCACATTTTCATATCAGCGGCCAGTGAGCGGATACGATCGGTATGTTCAGGCAGATCCGCGAGGTTTGTTGTCTCCCATGGATCCTGCTCCAGATCGAAGAGTTGGAGGTAATCCGTGCCTTTACCAGTCTCTTCAGAGACGTAATAACGGATCAGTTTCCAACGACCATCACTGATGGTGCGGTGAATATCTTTGTATGCAGCGAAGACTGTAGGACGAACCTGATCCACACACCCCTCCATCAGGGGTACTAAACTACACCCTTCAGTCGTATCCGGGCACTCGACACTGGTTAGATCACAAACGGTTGGAAAGACATCATAGAGGTAAGTGAGTGCATCAACTGTTGTGCCTTCGGGGATTCCTGGTCCGGCAAATATGGAAGGTACACGGATGCTGTGATCATAGAGATTCTGTTTGCCGAGCAGCCCGTGTTGTCCAACAGCGAGTCCGTGGTCAGCGGTATAGATGACAATGGTGTTGTCAAGATGTCCATTGGCTTCCAATGTGTTTAGCAAACGTCCCATCTCTGCATCTTGGCTGGTAATCATACCGTAATAATCGGCGATATGTTGTTGAACGATTTCAGGGGTGCGTGGGAATTCTGCCAGCACTTCATCACGAATCCGCATTTCTCCGTTGTCAAACGGGTGTTCCGGGAGGAAGTTCTCTGGAACAGGGACATCCTCAGGTTTATACATTGTCGCGTATTCTCCTGGCGGTGTCCGAGGATCATGCGGTGAAGTAAAGGAGAGGTAAAGGAAAAATGGATCCGTTTGGTCGTAGTTTTCTATAAATTGCACAGCGGAGTCTGTAAACAGTTCCGTAGAAAACTTATCACCAATATACCTATCATCTTGCGGATATTTTCCTGTCGGATCAAAATCGAAAATTGGCACCTTATATTGATTGCCCATGCCACCGAAGAAAATTGACCCACCGTCATCAAAACTATCTGCAAACGTTTGTCGGTCATTGTGCCATTTACCAGAAAAAAATGTGTGATACCCTGCTT
>JAPPDN010000959.1 GCA_028824575.1 Candidatus Poribacteria bacterium
TGAAACCGGTGTGCAGAATGAAATTAAAGACTTTCGGATTAAGATTAGCGGATGTCCCAATTCATGCGGACAGCACCACATCGCGAATATTGGTTTCTTCGGTTCCTCGCGCCGGATGGGTGAGCATATTGCGCCTTACTATCTGGTGCTACTCGGTGGGCACATGACCGAAAACGCCAGCTCTTACGGACTTGCTGCTGGAAAAATCCACGGCAAATATATTCCGGCGTTCATTGAAGAGTTAACTGGGAAGTACACGGTGGAACGCAATGAGGAAGAATCCTTCACCGATTACGTCGCGAGGCTTGGTAAAGTGGAAATCAAGACGATCTTGTCCCAGTACGATAAGATTCCGACTTACGAGGAAGCACCGGAATTCTATGTGGACACTGGCGATACGAAAGACTACCAACTCAAAACAGGTGTCGGCGAGTGTGCAGGAGAGGTCGTAGCACTTGTCTCCATGAAGTTAGAAGAAGCAGATCGGCTTATCTATGAATCTGGCTTGAACTTGGAGAAGGGTGAATATCAGGATTCCGCGGAGTTGGCTTTTAATGCGATGATCAGAGCCGCAGACGGACTTTTGACAACGGTAGGGTTGCAATATATTGACGACGCGACCACCGTCAACGACTTCCGCCCGCACTTCTTTGAACCCGGTAACTTCTTCCCGGGTTACGGTGCGCATATCTTCAAGGCAATGGAAGAGGATATCTCTACGTTCGATCACGAATTGGCACACCGTCGGGTTGAAGAAGCCACTCTCTTTGTAGAAGAATCGCATAACGTTTATAATCGTATGCGCATCAAGCAGGAAGAAGAGGAAGAGAGCCGTCGTAAAAAGCGCCGCTCGCGCCCCGCACGGAAGCCGAGGGTTGTCAAGGAGACGAAACCCGTTGAGGAAATCGTGGATAACCTCGATCTCAAAGGGGTCGCCTGCCCGTTCAACTATGTCCAAGCAAAAGTCCGCTTGGAAACAATGGACATCGGTCAGCTTCTGGAGGTTACCATTGATGATGGTGAACCGTTCAAGAACGTGCCGGTAAGTCTCACCAACGATGGGCATGAGATCGTTGACACGAAGAAAGTCGGGAAACACTACCGCCTTACCGTCCGGAAAGGTGAGTAAAGTCTAAGATTGTGGTTCATCGGAACTAAGTTTCACACAAAGGCGATTGCCGCCCGCGCCCGAAACGGGCGGGTCAGGCAATCGCTTTTTTAGGCATCAGATGGTTAGAGGGACTCACATTATGGATTCTAAAGAGATGTTTGAAGTGTTGCAGCGCGTGAAAACTTGGAAACCAGAAATGCGCATTGACTTGGCGCGCCGGATTTTGGAAACTATCGTGTCGCCACGACCACCACTTCCTCCACAGACCATGACACTGGAAGAAGTCCAGGCGATTATGAAAACAGATAAACCGCCTCCTACTGACGAAGAGTGCAAAAAAATCCTTGAAGAGGAGCGGATAAAAAAATACGGATGATTCACGCTTTATTGGATACAAATGTGGTTCTGGATGCACTGCTTGATCGAACTCCTTGTAATTGTTACCCGAAATCTTTCTGGGTTTTCGGTTGATAATGTCCAAATTCTAACACCACAACAAATGTTGTTGAGATTGTCTGAGGACGATTAAACCAAGTAGAGTGTAGTCATGATTATTGGTTAAAATATAAAGAGACACACTTATGAGAAAAATGGGAATATGGCGCGACTACCTCATTGAAGTGCTTGCTGATCGAGATGAGGCGATTGGTTATCTTCAGGCAATTCTTGACGACTACTATATCTACGGGGGGCCTACTGTCGTTCTAAGGGCACTTGAAACTGTTGTTGAAGCACAGGGCGGGGTTTCCAAGTTGGCAAAGCAGGCCGATATGGACCCTGAAATGCTTTCAAAGGTGCTATCCAACGAGGATACGCCTCTCATTGACGTATTGGGAATCGTTCTCAAAGCATTGGGCTATCAACTTTCAATCAAGCCGTCGGCGTGCGAAAACGCTAACCTTGAAGCCGATACTTTACAAACCGCGCATGTGGCCGAGAGACCGACCGCGCCAGAATAAAAATTGACTTTTCCGCAAACTTGCGATATAATAAAGAAGCAAAGCAGGTTGGCAACAATGAAACAGAATACGCTTAGGAAGAAATAGATGGCAACAATCGTTAAACATAACCAAACCGGCAAACGTTACTGCCTTCTCGGTACCGGGTTTGGTGTCTTTCAATCCACGAAACCGAATGTCTTCCTTGGGAACTTGCTGGCTGATGTGGAGGAAGGCGAGTACGCCTTGGTTTGTGTCTGTAATAGCAAAGGGGAGGTTCTCTGGTTAGACGCGACACAAGTTACCGTTGTCAGCATTGATGGGCAGAACATCCAAGAACTCTTGATCGAATAGATATATCTCAGTGCTTCTTTTTATTCGATATGCCCCCAATTGCTTTGTTACTCACTCACGAAAGGAAATTTTTTAGCAGAATGGATCTACAACAGATTAACGTCAAGGTTTTTACAACCGAAGAGAGCAAAATCAACTACACCAACTTCATCAAAGTCTTCAATCGCTGGATGGAGGAGGCGGATTCAGATGACTACTTGAACTACGCCGACTATTCACACGTTGATGCGGGACCGGGTGTGTTGTTGATTTTGAAGCAAGCCAACTATAGTATTGATAACGCTTACCACGAACACGGTTTCCTCTACAACCGGAAGCATGCAGTTGAAGGGGATAACGCTGATAAGATTCGCCAAGCACTTGCAGAGGTGCTTTCCAAATGCGAACAACTTGAGGCATCGGCAGAGTTGGAAAATGCAGTACATTTCAACGGTGGTGACCTCCTGTTCATGATAAACAACCGTCATATTGCACCGAATACATCGGAAGTCGCTGCATCTATTGAAGCAGACCTGACACCTGTCCTACAACAGATGTACGGTGGGGACGATTTCACGGTGGAACGCACTTCCGAAGACGCACGCGAACGGTTCGCGCTGCGAATCTCAGCGAATTCGGATAAACCGATTTCGGAACTCCTCTCCAATTTGGGAGCCTAAGATGTTTAACTTCAGCAACGAACAGATTGAACGCTACAGCCGACATATTATCCTCAGCGAGGTCGGCGGGATGGGGCAGACGAAGCTGCTGGAATCAAAAGTGCTGCTCATCGGTGCAGGGGGGCTTGGTTCGCCTGTTGGTGTCTACCTTGCTGCGGCAGGGGTCGGCACACTCGGCATCATTGATGACGATGTGGTTGATCTCAGTAATTTGCAGCGCCAAATCTTGCACGGCACGAGCGACATTGGCATCCCAAAAACGAAATCTGCAGAAGCCACCATCGCAGAGATGAACCCCGATGTTAAAGTGGTCCCTTACACTGAACGGATTACCTCGGAAAACGCCTTCCAGATTCTGGAGCAATACGACCTGGTTGTGGACGGATGCGACAACCTACCGACGCGTTACCTCATCAACGATGCATGCGTTATGCTCGGCAAACCGATTGTTCACGGGAGCATCTTCCAGTTTGAAGGTCAAGTTACCGTCCTCTATCCGGGTAAAGGACCGTGCTATCGATGCCTCTATCCGGAACCGCCGCCAGCGGGAATGGTACCGAGTTGTCAAGAGGCAGGGGTCTTTGGTGTCCTTCCCGGTATCATCGGCACAATCCAGGCTGTTGAAGCGATCAAAATTCTTTTAGACATCGGCGATTCCTTAATCGGAACGCTTCTGCTTTTTGACGCGCTAACGATGAATTTCAACCGACTCAAACTCCGACAAGATAATAATTGCCCGGTGTGCGGCGAAAATCCCACTATCCACGAACTGATTGATTACGAAGAATTTTGTCAGGTACAGTGGTAATCCAACGACTTTTGTTGTAGGGCGAGGTTTCTGTGCCTCGCCCTTGCCTATTTGTATCAAAATTTTTTAACCTAACCGTGCTATTCCAAAACCGCCCGCCGAACTGGTGAATCAATGAATAGCGAATCCCCGCCATCAATCGTCAATTCCAATCCCGTGACCCACGCCGCCTCGTCCGAGCAGAGCCAGAGTGCCGCATAAGCGACATCAATGGGGTTACCGAGCCGTTCCAGCTGCGCCTCCGCTGGGGCAATTTCTCCGTCTGGCAATGGATCCCAAATTATACCCGGACATAACGCGTGAACTCGGATGTTTTTATCATACAACTCTTTCGCGAGGTTTTTCGCTGCTGCTACCATCCCTGCTTTCGCGACGGCATAAGCACTGTTCGCATCTTGCCTTACCCGTTCACCCGCAGAGATAGTAATTAGACATCCACCGCCGCGTGCTTCTAAAATCGGGACAAGCCGCCGCATCGGGTTGAACAGTGTTTGTAAGTTGTTTTGTAACGCACCCTCCCAATACGCCGGTTCCATCTCCGTAATATCGTGTTCCGTTGAGAAGAACCCACCCGCTGCATGGATAAGGCAATCAACGCCACCAAATTCTGCTACGGCAGCATCAACGAGCGCGTCGACTTGTGCTGCGTTTGTCAAATCGGTCTGATGCGTTAGCACATCGCCACCGTTGGCACGGATACGTTCTGCTGTTTCGTTCATCGTCTCTGTCGTGCGTGCGGCGAGGACTACCTTCGCGCCCTCTTGTGCGAAAAGTAACGCAGTCGCGCGGCTCATATTTGAACCGGCACCAGCGAATAACGCAACTTTATTTTTCAATCGCATTCTCAATTTCCTTTTATAAGTTTGGTTGGAAAAAAAGATTTGACATTTTGCTAAATCTGTGGAGCAGACGTAAGATCTTCCTCGGAAGGCTAACTGTGATGAAGCACAAGTTTCCCCATCCTCTCAGGCGTGGGTGCCGTGACTGTGATCATCTCGAGCATTAAGTAGTTTCAGGAATTCTTCAATTACTTTCCCGTATCGCTTAGCACTGAAAGTATTTCGATTTCAAGATCAAGACATTCACCGGGTATTGGAAGCATATCCTCAGGTATCTGGTTTGATTGAATAAAATCTGTCTGAACTGAAGCATGTTCCTCGTATGGAACCCTTACTTGAATTGCATAGGGATTTTCAGAATCGGCGAATGCCTCGTGGAGGTCAATTTTGCCAGATCGGATAAGGTTAAGCCGTTCAGTGGAGACAGCAACACAGAGCCAAGTTAAAAATTTGGCATCTTCAGCAGCAGCCACAACAAGGTAAAAATGCCCTGAAGCGTTTTTGCAGGAGTAAAGAACAGGTTGATCGTAGTATTCATATACTTCTACAATCTCAAGTTTGCCTAATTCTGGAATATTGAG
>JAPPDN010000333.1:0-3005 GCA_028824575.1 Candidatus Poribacteria bacterium
GGATTGTGCCAATCGGGTGATGCTCTTATGGAATTCCCCGACGATTTGTGTGACGGGACCGCGTGCGGTGACTTGCCGTTTCGCTTCAAGAATGATCGGATGGAAACGACGGTTCCAACCTACCATCCCTTTGGCACCTGTCTGTTCTGCAGCACTCCGTAGCGCGACGGTCTCTGCGACGCTCATACCGGGTGGTTTCTCTAAAAGCGTGTGGACACCACGTTCAAAGCACGGAAGCGCTGCCTCACCGTTGAGGTGTGCAGGCGTAGCGACAAAGATAGCGTCTAAGGTTTCACCATCCAATAATGCCTCAATGTTCTCGTAGCGATTTGAGACGTTGAACCGATCCGCGGCATCGTTTCGTGCGGTTTCAACAGGGTCGCAAACAGCGACGAGGTCGGTGTCGTCAAATTCTGTGAGGATTTTCATGTGGCCGCGGCCTCTGCCGCCGCAACCGATGACAGCAACGCGTAGATTTGACACGGGTTTCTCCTTCAACAGGTTAGGTTCGACGAGGACAGGGAGATCGCATTGGCAATTTAATGCCGGATATGGGGTGCCTCCATGACTTCTCGTTGTTCGGGGGACATGTCCTCAATGTAATCAGGATACGTGATCTGGTGAGCGCCTGCACTGTAAGCTTGGAATCCAGGACTGAACTTGTAGAGTAGCGCGCGGCGTTGGTGGTCACCTTTCCACGGGAGCGTGCCGTGCGTCAAGGTTTCAGTGAAAATCACCGCATCTCCAGCCTTGGCGTTGACTTCAAGCACCAGATGCTGATATTCCTCGTATCGCTTCATGCTACTCGGACACGGCAGATTTGCCTTATGACTTCCAGGGATGATCGCTAAACCACCATCACCGGGACCTTCATCAGCAAGCATGTATTCGATGACAGTCAAGCCTGTATAGATTCTTCCGTATTTGAAGAAGTAGGCTTCGGAGAAATTAGGACGCTCAATCCCACCACCGTGCAGAGTTCCACCTTCCGTCCCTTTTTCCATAGCGATGAGTCCGGGACCGTGGTCGAGCCGGTATTTTTTACCCAATACCTCTTCAAGGTAGGGTTTAACGTTGGGATGCACGAGCAGGTTGCGAAACGGTTCACACCACGGTTTCTCCCATGAGAGCATCCCTCCCATGTCCATCCGGTTTGCTGTACCGATGAGCGCGGGTGAACCGCCTGCCAACGAGCTCTCGCGTTCTCTGAGTGCCTCGATGTGATGGTCAATCGCGGCGTTGCATTGTGCGACTTCTTCAGGTGTCAAAGCATTTTCGACGATGAGGAATCCGGTTAAATCGAATAGATATTTCTGATCTTCGTTCATCGTTAGTTCCTCCTGTTACGGCACACGATGTGCACCTACGACTTTGCTTCTTCGAGACTTTGAGGTCTACCGGTTGCGTCACCTCCGAGCCAGCGGTAGGGACGTGGGTAGAGTGCTAAGGATCTGTCTTCTAATGGTAATTTGATGGGGGCACTGTTTCGGGTTGCAGAGAGTTTTGCAGCGATTGCTACCTCCAATGCCTGTCGGAGATCTGCGCCGGTAATCCACGGGTCTCCGTTGCCATCAACCGCTGCCAAAAAGGAGCGGATCGAACCGGTGAGGTAACTGAATTCGCTCCACGGGTACGGACTGTAGTCGGGTTCAAGCCGGATGCGTTTACCGTGTCGGTCATAGCCTTTGAAAATTTCTGGTGGGTTCCAGTCCCAGCGGACGAGGCATTCATCTGTCCAAACGTCCACGCCACGACACGGTGTGGGTGTCCCGAAGACACTGCATGCCAGTCCGTTCGTAAGATGGAAGTGTCCATTGATGATTAAACCTTCATCGGTTTCTGCGCTTAACGCTTCAGACGGTGTTCCCCATGCAGTGACTTCCTCGACTTCAGCGTTCGTGAAAAGTCTTAGGACCGAGATATGTTGACAACCGCCCCCAGAAATCTCGCCACCGAACCCGTGAATACTCGCCCCTCTGATGTCCCCAAATTCGCCGTTGTGGAGCCGAGATGCGGTTTCTTGGACTTCGTTCATTGCGCGCTGTAGATTCCCGCCAGCGAACACCACGCCGCGCTCGGCACACGCATTGACCATTGCATCGGCATCTGCGAGACACGCCGCGATCGGTTTTTCCGTAGAGATCCCTTTGACACCGGCTTCAGCGCATGCAATCACAGCATCTTTCATATATTGGGTAGGCGTGACCACAACTGCGATGTCTGGCACAACAGCCCGCAATAAATCTGCTACATCTTGATAGAGCGCGGCAACGCCGAAGCGCGCGCTAAGAACTTCTCGCCGTTGTGTATTCGCATCGGCGATCGCGACAATCTCTGTGTCGGGATAGGTGGTATACGCCTCTGCATAGTTCTGCCCCATCCGTCCACAACCGATAATGGCTACCCGATATTTGGTGTCGCTCATTTTCATATCTCCTGATTTTGTATGTTAGCAGGGTGGCAAAAGTGTGTCAAGAAAAAAGTGGGATGCTGCAGCACCATTCAATTGTCCATACTGAATTAAATTTTCTATTTCCCTCAAACCTCGCTAATGAGAATGTGAAGACACGGGTATTTTCTAACGGCTGACTGTTAAGGATTGAAACGACAGTTGTTTTTTTTCCGTATTTGATGTATAATGCGTTTAATGAATCCTTTAGTCATTTCGTTATTCGTTCGGAGGGAACTACGCCACAATTAGACTGTGCTAATATATTAGGGGTGATGGGAAATGGATAACATACAGATCGAAAAACGACTCAATACCTATGTGCCTGACTTAGATGTAACTTTTGAAGCGTTGCAAAAACAACTTGCTGCTTTCATCCAATCCGAGCGGGAGCAGCTAAAAGCCCGTATCTTGGAGGGCGAAAGCGGTTTTGGGGCTTGTGGCATCCACACACAGGTGTGGGATGTCGTGATTCAGAAGGTTTATGAGGTCCCGCCCTGCCAGATCGAAGATAAATTCAAAAAGAAAATTAATGCCCTAAACAACAACACGGAAG
>JAPPDN010000333.1:3015-5289 GCA_028824575.1 Candidatus Poribacteria bacterium
GGATTTGTGGGTCGCCGACTTCCAGATTCCGGGTTGTTTCCAGTAGTAGTTTGATGTCCTGAGCCAACTTCCAGACGTTGATACGAACGACTTAGCGGCAGAATTAGAGGGATGGACACCGGATGTCGCACTCTACGGGGTCGGTAGTTACGGTAGGAATGAACTCTGCTATTTTTCGGATGTGGATGTTGTCTATACCTCCTCTGTGGATTTAGAGGATATTTATGATGAGAGCACGCTCGAACTGATCCGATGGTTCTACGATTTCTTTGACAGCCTCCACTCCGTGATTCCGGGATTTGAGTTCAGCTTTATCTATCGGCCGCTGGCGGATATAGCGCAGTGGAACTACCAAGATATGACCGCACTGATTGATATGCGGTTTATTGCGGGGGACGCTACGTTGACGGAACGTTTCCGAAAAGCGGTACACTCCGAAAAATCGGATATCTCGCTTGTCCTGGACCTGCTGAAATCTAAGGCGGATGCTTTCAAGGCTGCTGAGGATACCATCTATCTCAACCAACCGAATGTGAAAACCGGACGCGGCGGGCTACGGACGCTTCAATACGCGCTCTGGATATGTGGGCTGCCAGACTTTACATCGATACCTGAACTCTACGAACACTACGACGATGAGCAGCTCATGCCGTCACTGGATTTCATGTTCAAGGTGCGTAACCTGCTTCATGTGCTTGCTGACGCGCCACATGATGATCTCACCTATCATCCTGAGAAGGAGGATATGCTGCAGGCACAGATCGCTCGCGTACTTGGATTAACAGATGAAACCGACGAAGGGCGTTACGCGTTCATGGCGGAATATTACGCGAAGGCAAAATATCTGCATTTCAAAGCAGAATTGTTAATTCGGAAGATGTTGGCGAACGGGATACCTATCTCAGATGTGCTTGCGGTCCGGACAGATATACTCTATTGCATGGATAATAATTTCGGTGAGTTGGATGCAGCCGAGCTCTTTACACTGTTCACCTACTTCCAGCAGTACGATTTTGAAATTGATGCGTCGCTTGCAACATTCATTTCCCGCTATGTTCACGCCTTTGATTGGGGTTCTTTCCAGAAGCGGATGGCAGAGTTGCTAAACATACCGGGTGATGTCGCGAAAACGCTCACACGCTTACACAGACTCGATATCCTGTCACATCTCGGAGAGGGTGGGGCACTTTTTGAAAAAGCAATGATGACACGGAGCGAACGGAGTCTTGATCCGTATACTGTTGGAAAACATACACTCGTTGCGATTGGCTATCTGGATGAGATCCGGCAGACGGAGGCGAGTAGTCCGTTTGGTGGGGCAGGCGGTTTTGGTGCCCCGGTGTCGCCATCCCCGACTTCCGAATTAGAGGAGCTTAACACCGCATTTCGCGCACTTTCGGATCCGAGTCCGCTGTATATGGCGCTTTTCCTACACGATATAGATAAGCCGGATCCGACCCATCCGATGACCGGTGCGGAAAAAGCAGAACGCATCGCGCCCGAATTTGGGTTCAATTCACAACAGACAGATGATATCTGCTTTTTGATTCGGGAGCACCTCGCAATGATAGATTTGGCACGCTATCATCATTGGGATGAAAGCACGATCGCTGAATTTTGTAAGAAGGTTAACTCCTTAGAGCGTTTAACAGCACTGTATCTGCTCACCTATTGCGATTCCAAAGCCAACGGTTCACAGAACTTCAGCCATGTGGTTAAGCATAACCTGAAGAGTTTATATGAGGTGGCGCGCACTCGCTTCGTTGGTCAAGAGGAGACGCAATGGGGAGCCTTTGCTCCGGTTGAAGAATTTCAGCAATTCCTTCATCACATGCCGGTCTCCTACCGTATTAGCGTTTCGCCTGAGGAGATCGCTATGCATATAAAGATGACAACACAAGCAGAAGCCGCTGCTACAGAAACAGATGCGACACCGAGTGCGGGGATCGTCCAATTTGTTGACCGTCCCGGATTTACGGAGCTACATCTCTGTAGTCCCAGCCGGATCGGGAAGTTACACAGAGTCAGCGGTCTCTTTTTCGCGAATGGGATAGATGTCCGAGACGCGCGCGTCTATACAAAACAGGATACGAATATTGAACTTGAAATCTATCGACTTGTCCATCAGCCACTCCATCACCGCGGGGAACCGATGCCTCTTGACGAGGATCTGAAACGGGACCTCGATTTTGACATCCGGAGTCTCCCTGCAGAGGAGGTTACACTCGACCAGATTTTTGAGAGGCACTATGTGAATCTGAATGACACGTGGCA
>JAPPDN010000212.1 GCA_028824575.1 Candidatus Poribacteria bacterium
CTCTTCCGCCTGTCAATCAGGGATATGTGTTGCGACTGTATCCGCTTCGTAAGTAAATAGATCTCTGTCGGCAGGGACTATTATTTCAGTTGTTTCTCGGTTTTGGGACGATTGAACGATCAGTTGTGTTGCGGGGAAGGTTGTATCTGATGGCAACGGCGTTCTCGCACCACGGCACGGCGATGATGGCAGCCACGGGTTCGGAATCGTTATTGTGCCTTCTGTACCGTAAATAATAACGTTACTTCCATAATTGCATTCAACGGCACAAATGATCTCCGCGATAATGTCATTTTCAAATTTCAGGGTCGCTGCTGCAATGTGGTCTACACCTGTCGGACCAATTTTACCGTTCCCTTTCACAGAAATCGGATCCAGAAACAGTTTATTCGCCGCTGCACCCGCGACTTTCCGTGCCATTGAGGCGGTATAACACCCGATGTCGAGGATACCACCACCCCCCATTTCACGGTTGTAGAGACGGCTCTGCGGGTTGAAACCTGAACGGTAACCGAAAGTCGCACGAATGGCTTGGACATCGCCGATTGTGCCATCTTGTATCAGTTCAACCATTTTGGCGATCTGTGGGTGGCACCGATACATAAAAGCCTCCATGAGGAAGACATCGTTTTCGCGTGCAGCGTCTACCATCGCAGCGGTTTCTGCGTGGTTCATGCTGATCGGTTTTTCGACCAGTAGGTGTTTTCCCGCTTCGGCACATTTTATCGCCCACTCCGCATGTAAGGGGTGAATCGTCGCAATATAGACAGCGTCAATATCGTCATCTGTCAACAGATCGGCGTAATCATTGTATTGGCGAGGGATGCTGAAATCGTTGGCGAGTCTGTCTAAGCGTCCCTGGGTGCGACTCGCAACAGCAAGGATCTGTCCTGAGTCCGTAAAACGCATTCCATTGCAAAAGACATAGGCGATACCACCTGCCCCCATAACTCCCCAGTTTAACATCTGTTATCTCCTTCTATGATTTCTTTGCGGCTTCGCGCTGGCTTGCCAGTGGGTGCATAATACCCGCACCTGGAGGCCAGACTCCCGGTTCCGCCTTGATCCAGTCACACAATTTCTGAGCGTCCGGCGTCAAAGTTTCCCAAATTTCGTGAGGCATAATCCGACTGAAGCCGTGCTGTGTACGCCACGGTGCCATATACTCAACATTTGGGAGTGCCCGAATTTCTTTTGACAAATTTGGCGTTGCGCCGTGCCATGCCCGGTTATCTCGGAATACGCCGGAACCCGCAGTCGCACCAACGAGCGTTGAATGTTTCATCCAATCCGGTTCGTCCCCGGGCGGCGGCGGGTTCTGTTGCAGCGTATGTGTCCCCGGAATTTGTCGAATCGGCCCGTTTTCCCAAGTGAGGTCGCACATGATGAAGTTGATGGTAACCATCGGCGGAGTCATCTCCATAATCAGTTTTTGGGATGGGACATCAAGATTACCGTTGTCATCTCTATGGAGTTGAACGCCGAGACGTTCCGCTTGGGCGATCCGTGCTTCGGAGAGGTGTTGTGGATCTCTACCGTCAAGATGTAGATGTTGGTACTCTATAGCACCGGGGAGACAGAGATCGCCACCAGAGCCCCACACGCGATAATCTGAAGACCCGAAAATCTCTGTGACAATCGGCGTAGTTGTCGGTAGGTCAACCATGCTTGCCCAAGCTGGATGGTGCAGCATCTGTCTCGAAGCGGAAGAGGTGCCGTAGCTATACCGATGTGGCAGCCGTCCGGTTTCAGCCACATATTTTCTACTACCGGATCCTGGTATAGAAAGGATGTCTCGGAGAGCCTCAGCGCAGCCGTCTCTCCAACGAGCGAGTTGCTCTGGCGTGAGCAGATCGCGCACCACAACGAATCCGTCCCGATGGAAGATACGAGCGGCCCTCTTGACTTCATGTGGATCGCAGATTTCAAGTCCGCGGATACCGTTGTGTTCGCGTAGTTTTTCACGGAGTGCCTCGACTTCCGGATCATCGTAGACCCGACGTTTCGGAGAATCCGGATCCGCTACGCCAAACCCTCTGTGGTCCGGGGGTGGGTTTCCATCCGCATCGACGGTTTCATTGACCGGTGTGTGCGCATCCCATCCGACTCGTGTTTCCCCATAGACTTGCATCTCTTCAAGTTCTGCAGTTAAGGTACGTCCATCATTTTTCATAGGGCTAACTCCTTATTTTCCGCAGTATTGCAATCATCAAACATCGGCTTTAATCTATCACGTCCGTTCTTTTTTCGCAATGAATTAATTTACTTGAAAAGAGATTTTCGTATCTGCTATGATAGTATGTATTAGATCCGCACAACAATTTCCAAGGGACGGTAACCGCACGAAAATATGAGAATACTGCACACTGCCGATTGGCATATCGGTCAACGACTCCACGAACGTCAACGCACTGATGAACACAAAGCGTTTCTGGATTGGCTTCTCGACACAATCCAAGAACACCAAGTTGAACTCCTCCTCGTTTCAGGCGATATCTTTGATACAGCACTCCCCTCCTCGGACTCGACAAACCTCTATTATCGGTTCCTCTACCGCCTCTTTAACGAGACCGATGCATACACAGTGATTACCGCTGGCAATCACGATTCCGCGCGACACTTAGAGGCACCACGGGAATTTCTCAAAATGGGCAAAATTTACGTCGTCGGACTTGTCACAGAACCCGCGGAATGCGTTTTTCCCTTCCCACCCGACAACCCACGCGTCATAGTCGCTGCTGTTCCGTACCTTTATGAAACGGAGCTACCGCATGTCTCTTATGAGACGGAAATAGAAAAAAGCGAACGGTATCGTGAAAGGTTCAAGGCGTTATATGCCGGTTGCGTTGCTGCCATGCCTGTGGGACTCCCGAAGATTTTAATGGGGCACCTCTTCGTTCAAGGCGGAAAAATAAGCGACTCTGAACGGAATGTACAAATTGGCGGCGCGACCGCTGTCCACGCAAACGATTTTCCTGAGGATGTGAGTTATGTTGCCCTCGGACACCTTCATAGACCACAGACGATCAATGGTGCCAATTATCCGATCCGGTATTCAGGCTCGCCGGTTCCACTACGGTTCAATGAAACGGGGTATCGCAAAAAGGTATATCTATTGGAGTTATCTGATGATGCCACGCTCATCCGAGATGAAGAAATTGAGATTCCTATTTTCAAAGAATTACACACTGTCGAGGGTGATGAAGTCGCTGTTTTGTCACAAGCAATGACAGGCGAGTGGAGTGGAAAGTATATCCAAGTCAAACTGAAATTAGATGCACCGAGGGTCGGTATCAGTGATGAAATTCGGAAAGCATTCAGTGACCGTGGCGGCGATGTCCTGAGCGTTGAAGTCGAGCTGCCAGAGACAAAGCAGGGACCGACAATTCCCGTTGAGGATATGAAGCGTCCCGAGGAAATCTTCGAGCAATTTCACAGAGCAAACTACGATGGTAATCCACCCGATGAAATCTTGACGCAGACTTTCAGCGAATTAGTCCAGATGGTTGAGGAATCCGAATGAAAATATGTAAATTGAAACTTAAGAGTCTAAATAGTTTTCGTGGGGAAGTTGAGATTGATTTTGAGAAGTCGCCGTTGGATGATGCTTCATTGGTGGCGATTACCGGTCCAACCGGTTCTGGGAAAACCACGCTGTTGGACGCTATCTGTGTCGCGCTCTATGGTAAAACACCACGCCTGAGTGGAACTACAAATCAACATCCGAGACATCTGATTAGCCATGGCGAAACGGAGGGTTTTGCTGAAGTATATTTTGAGGCGAACAGTACGCGTTACCATGCAACGTGGTCTATTAAACGCAAAGGTTCTCCTAAAGGGCAATTGTTTGATGATTCCGACGAGTTAATCACCACCAAAGTTGCTCAGAAGGTAGAATCTATCTTAGGACTTGATTTTGATGCTTTCAGACGGTCAGTCATGTTGGCACAGGGAGAATTCGCGGCATTTCTGAAAGCGACTGACGAAAAGAGACGCACAATTTTGGAGGCGACCGCAGGTATCAGTATCTACGACGTACTGAAACAAGCGTTAAATAACAAGGTGAACGCGGTTGAGGCAGCAAATGCCGAAGTCTCCGATAAATTAAATAAAATTCCAGAAGCTTCTCGTGAGCAGCTCACTGATGCTGAAGCGGAATTTGACAGATTGCAAACAGAAGCCGACACTTTAGCCGTGCGAAGTCAGCAAATTCAGAAAGAAAAAGATCGGGAAACGAAACGCACAGAGGACTTTGAGAAACTCCAATCTTCGGAAGAACGGCAAGATGAACTCTTGAATCAGCAGCCAATGATTGACGCGCTCCAAATAGAACAGGGAAACGCGAATCGAGCCGAGCGTCTTCGCACTGAGAAACAGGAATTTGATAGCGCAAAATCAGAACTTGAAAAGGCAACAGCGATGCTAAGTTCGGCTGAAACGGAGAAAGTTGAGGCAGAGGAGCAGGTTGAAACCGACCAAACTGTCTATGACCAGAAAGCGGCAGCCTACTCAGAAGCATCCGCCGAGCGAGACCGAAAGACACAGGTCTACGCTGCGGCAAAATCAGATGTAGAACGAGCATCTGAGCGATTTGCAGAGGCGGATAAGCGGATGCCAGAATTGACAGATGTAAGCGATCGGATTGACACACTTGAGAACCAATTAGCCGACAAACAAACTAAGCACACCCAGTTACAGAAACAGATTAAGGACGCGCAGCGTTTTTTGGATGAGAATTCGCTTCCATCAAACCCGCGGGATTGTCTCAAGCGAGCAAATAGATTTCTTTCAGAATTAGTTTTACAAGAAAAGCAGTTAGAAACAGCATCGGCAACCAAAACACAGCACGAGAAGAAAGTATCATTGTTAAAGCGGGATATCAAGGAATTGTCTAAAACTCGCGAAAAACATCTTTCGGATAAATCAGATGCAGAGGCTACGTTGACAGACGTTTCAATTGATCTGAACATGCTGGAGGAGGTTGGTTCCCGCGAAGAATGGAATGAGCGAAAAAAGAATGCCCTTGAAGCACAACCCATCGCGCAGGAATATGAAACTGTGAACGATGATTTAGTGGATTCCGAAGATGATATGGGCGAATTGAACGAGGCCAAAGCAGGTTTAGATGCAGAATTTGGGCAGATTGAGAGTGAATTAACAAGTCAAACGGATGTGTGTCAGCGCACAGTGGAAACAGTACAATACTGTGAAGAAGCACGAGAATCTGCGATGTTTGCAAGCCCTATCAATCAACTTCGACAAAGACTTCGGCCGGGAAAATCTTG
>JAPPDN010000072.1 GCA_028824575.1 Candidatus Poribacteria bacterium
CGGCAGGGTACAGTCCAAAGCAGATGCAAAGCACTGCTGAGAAGGCAACGGATATCAATATCCACTGAGGCGAGAATATCGCAGGCCACACGGGAACGATTTTCACTATTCTCATGGCAAGATATGCCATTCCCTTACCCGCGAAGATACCCAGCCCAACGCCGAGTAATCCACCGATACTACATAAACTAACAGACTCACTTAAAAATTGGAGCAGGATATCAGATTTTTTGGCACCGAGTGCCTTACACAAGCCGACTTCGCGTGTGCGCTCCCCTACGGCAACCAGCATCATATTCATGATACCGATGCCACCCACAAGAAGTGAAAACCCAGCAATACTGCCCAATGCGATCTTTATAACAGTACTGATTTTCAATAGGCTTGATGTCGCACTATGTATCTCAAAGATGCGGAAGAAGTCGTCTTCGTTTCGGTGGCGTTTGCGAATAACTGCTTTAACTTCCTCAATGGCTTTCGGAACTGCCTCTACGGTGGATGCGTGAACGACAATCTGCAAGATCCTATCGTTGCCAGTGAATCGTTGTTGTATCGTCGTCACTGGAATAAAGATCTGCGCATCGTAATTCATGCCGAACTTAAGACTTCGCCCGCGGGGGACAAGCGTGCCGATGACAATAAATCTTTCAGTTCGTCGCTTATGTTTGTATTGCCTACTGGCACTTCCGATTTTTATTTCTTTGCCGATAGGCGATGCGTTTCCAAAAAGATCAGTCACCACATCCATTCCGAGAACGGCGACTTTTGTTGCATTGTTAACGTCATCCCTTGAAATAAACCGTCCTGCTTGTAAGTCCCACTTCATTAATTCAGTGTAGACTTCATTCACGCCGTAATAGCCCGCTCGTGTGTTTGAACCGTCTTTGGCTTGCACCAACGCGCCCGAGTACGAGGGAAGGCGCAGGGTAACCCCTTTCACGGATGAACACGCTGCTTCAATTGCCAAGACATCACCGTAGTTAAAGTGTTCATTACTCCGAATCGGTACGCGGCGGCCCCCGACTAACTTGGTAGAAACGCGGTAAAGTGTGAAGGTGTTAAGTCCACCGAGTTTTTGAATATCCTCAAGAATAATCTCTTTGGCACCATCACCAATAGCAATCATAGCAAGTACAGATGCAATACCGATAATAATGCCAAGCGTTGTCAGCAAAGAACGCAGTTTATTTATGAGGAGCACTTTTATTCCAACGGAAATGCTTTCAAGAAAACGCATTTCATTCCTCCAGACACTTATTCGCGTTGACCTACTTGCATTCCGGCGAACTGTTCTGAAACAAACTATGCTATACGCCACCGCGTTGAATAAGGTCTATGTGAGCGCGAGCATCAATGCACCTTCCATTACTAAGGACGAATCTTATTAACATTCAAAGTGGTGGAGAGTCGATAGAGGAAAAGGAAGCGAGTGCTTTATCAAGTTTCAAATTGCGGGCAGCCCGCTTCATAGTTTGGTATGTAGGGGCGAAGCGCACTCGCCCCTACGGTTAATGAACCCTAAAATTCAAATTTGACGAAGCACAAGGGGAGAGAGTCGCTTCATCAAAAACTAAGTGGCACTACGCATGGTCCTGGTATGAAATTCTGTGATACTTTCGACACCTCGGAGCAGCATTTCATCGCTTAGACTGAACGCTTCACGTATTTTTAATGACCGATCCATCCGATCAAGCAACCGTTGATTCGGTACCACAACAACGGAATCAGCGTTTCCTTGAAGCTCTTGTAATCCTTGTTCTGCTTTTTCGATGCGACGTTGACCTTCAAAATTGAACGGACGCGTCACAACACCTACTGTTAAAGCCCCTTGCGCTCGAGCGAGAGAAGCAATCAGAGGCGAAGCACCCGCTCCCGTTCCACCACCCATTCCAGCAATGATAAAGACAAGGTCCGCGTCTGCAACGATGGCAGCGAGTTTTTCTTTGTCTTCCTCAGCTGCCTTTTTCCCTATCTCTGGATTCGCTCCACAATACCCAGGTGTGGTGTGAACACCGATCAGTACCGGTATTACCTCCTTGCACTTATCGAGTGCTTGCTGATCCACATTCACAACGTAAAATTCAATGTCCGTCAAACCGACTTCAACCATTCGTTTGACAGCGTTGCCGCCCGCGCCACCGACACCAATAACCTTGATTCTGGTTTCGGTGTGTTTGGATCCTTCTCGTTTAGTTGACATAATTCCCTCTCTTATGAGTTCGACACCGAATTCCTTGCGTAGGAGTTCACGTGTTTGTCTTAATTGAGTCTTGATAGTGCCTATCGCTAATCCAAGTTCGCCGTGTATTTCCTTGATACTCCACAATTCCAGGTAGTATAGAATCGCAACGCTCCGCACTTTGTCTGGGAGGTGAAACACTGCTTCTCTTAGATCGTTCCACAGTTCTGTTTCCCGAAAATGTGCACCCGCGTCCTGATCAATGCGATCAGTGAGGTCAGCGTAGTTCTCCGGAATCTCACTTCTTGAATGATGGACAGACGCGTAGTATCGGGTGCAAGCGTTGTAAGCGATTCGCTGTAACCAGGCACCAAAACTTCCGACGCTCCGTAGTCCGCTGATGTTTTCCCAGACAGCCCGCCAGATGTCCATTAGTATCTCTTCAGCGTCCCGCCGTTGTCTCGAATTTGCGATAACCACTTTCCAGACGCGAGAACTGTAACGCGACATCAGCTCTGTAAATGCTGACTCATCACCGGCTTGTACGCGTTGAATGAGTTCTTCATCTCTCAAATTAGTGTGCATAGACAGTCCTCAATTTGCTTTTAACCTAAAGAGCAAGATTTTTTGGGGGGCGGTTTAAAAAAAGTAAGGCTTACGCGAATTTAGCATAGTGAGATTTTTGATTTCCAAATCCCTCAATCTGCTTATCAGTCGGACTTGACGGACCAACTGCGTAAGCCCTAAATATTTTAACCAAGTTTCGTTATTTATGCAACGAGATCACTTTTACATTGTTTTGTACGCGCCTCCTGGGATTCATCTTATTTTGGCAAAGGTATTCGCGCAAGATGTACTGCATAAGTCGTAAAAAACTAAAATGCACGAATCACCTTTGCCACCAAACGCTGTCTGAATTCCAAAGCATTTGGGTCACCGAGGATGATGAAGAAATCCGTGCCAGCATATCCAGAACGGCGCAATGCGAAGTAGATATTAACACCATCTGCTTGCCAGATTAACCGACTGCCGAGGCTTAAGGCGGAACTGAAGTCATACGTTAGGGTTAAAATCTGTTGGTAACGACGCTCAAAATGCCACTGGATCTGGGAAGTCAATCCAACAGTGAAGTCGTACGCTCGGAGGTTGAAGTTTCCGCTGATGCGGTGAATCCGTTCACCCGCCTGTTCACCCCAAGTGTAACTAATATTGACATTATTGAACCTGTCGGAGGCACGTGCCCCTAATCTAATGGCGAAAAGACTGTCTGTGAATTCTTCAAACTGACCGCCGTACCACCTAACAGAAAGCGAGTAGTCACTATGCGTTAGGATACCTGAAGCTATGGATAGGTTCCGTCGGAAGACCTCGCCTTCATAGGTGTTAGAAGCCTCAGATTGAACAGAGAGAGAGAGACTGCGGAGGAATCCGTCACGCCACTCGTTACGGAAATAACTCCCTAAACTTAGACCGCGATACCCGGTAAATGGATGGTATCCGAGTCTGTTGACGAAATCTGAATCCACAAAAAATACGGATACATACGGCTGAACGAGTTGGCCTTGGTAAATTAAATTGGCGAACCCGTCCCTTCCGTTTGATTCGCCCGCCTGACTTTGGGCGATAGCGGATCTTGCTAAAAGTTTACCGTGTCGCACATCACCTGACAAGTAACCAACATTGTTGAACCCTTCCTCTCGTTGATGATGGGACAAGAATGCTGCACTGATATTGGATGTTGCCGTTAGCGATTGTGAGGCTTGTAGGATAACATTTTGGTTGTTTCGGTGATACGTGCCTAAAGTGCCAACCGAAGTGTTTTTACCAATTTTTCCAAAGAGTTTGAGCCCGCCGTCCATATCCATTATCCGTCGCGAGTGGAACAATTGCCCGAGACGGTAGACATTACTCCCTTCCGAAAAGAAGGGACGGCGATCCGGTACGTAGCGTTCACCATAGGAGAAGTCAATGCCTTCCACTGCCTGTTCGATGTTCTCAAAGTCTGGATTGGCTGTGCTGATAAGCCGTAATTGGGGTGTAACCTCATAGCGGAGGTCTGCGCCTGCACGGGCAGTATATTCTCTCTCGTTGGTTTCCGTTTCGCTAATACCACCAATCAGATAGGGTAATACCTTGAGTTCGCGCTTACGAGGCGGAGGCAGCACATCAATCCAATGTCCATCGTTCTCTCGAAACTCATTCACTCCCAAATTGCACCACCATGATTTTTCACCAGTGCGTTGCTGTAGTCTGTCAACATTGATGCCCATCTGGATCGGTTCTTTTGTATCGGGGTAATCGAGCATCTGCCACGGGATTTCCATCTCTACAACCCACCCGTCATCTACAATCTTTGCGGCAGTTTTCCAGAGTCCGATCCATTCGCTTTTTTCGGCGCGTCCTGTGGCGAGGTGTGCATATTTCGTGCCAAGTGGGTTTACGATAAAAAAATTCCTGTCCGAAAACTGGTGTGTGTGAAACGGATCGAGACTAAAGGATACCGAGTCTTCGCCGCGAATTCGCGTCTGATCTTTGGTTTGGCGCGCCACAATTTTGTCGGGCATATCGTCGTAAAGGTGAACTGCGACGTAGATCGCTGTGTCTGTATAGACGATCTGAGCGACGGTTTGATTCTTCGCTGGTTTTTCCGTACGTTCATCTGTGAAACCTGTAGCTTGCGGTGCATCTTGCCAGCAAGTATCATCAAGGACACCATCAATAGTAGGTGGCTGCTCGGTTTTGACTGCGCGGAGTTCTTTTTTTATCGTCTGTGTATTTTCTTCTGCCCAAGTTTGTCCGTTTGTAATTAACGTGAACGATACTGCAATGAGCAACGCTATTGCATAACTTTTGTGTGATTTCATTCTGAATTGGTATCCTCCGTCTTTAGATATTTGAGCGGGCTTTCAACAAGAATTATCAAATTGTCAACAACTGAACAACAGATTAAAGCGTTTCTACCTCGTCTGGGTCCAAATATTGCAGCGGGCTTTCCAAGTGATAGACTTCAGAGTCTTCCACAATTTGTTTAAGGAATCCTAAGTGCCCAGCACCGATGATTAGCAAAATACGCTCATCTTCTGATTCCGTAATTCGGGTG
>JAPPDN010000685.1 GCA_028824575.1 Candidatus Poribacteria bacterium
GTACCGGTGTCGCAGGCGGCATGAGCGGTAGCCCGATCTATATTGATGGTAGACTCATAGGGGCACTCTCGCTTGGACATTTCAATCAGCGGGAACATGCCAATCTCTTTGGTGTCACGCCCATTGAATCGATGATTAAAGTGGCACAGCGTGGGATGGAACCCAATTTAAGTTACCAAGGCACGCAACTCTTTGATTTCGGTGCCGCAGCTGCGGTGCAAGCATCTGGTTTAGATATGGGATCATCGTTGCTTCGCGACGGTAAAGTCTCACAGATCCCGCGTAGTTTTGATGAAGTGTGGTTTGAGAACATGTCCGGGACTTCTTCCCAAGCGAGATCCGCCCAGTTGTCCATACCGCTCGCGATGCCACCACTGAACCCAGAATTAATGCGATATGTCAAACCGATTTTTGACAAGTTCAACTTTGCTCCTGTTCAAGCAGCAGGGGGTGGTGGGCGTATTAAGGAATCGCCGGTTGAGGAAGGACAGATCATCGGGACGGAATATGTACGGGGTGATGTCTCATTTTTTGGCTATGGTACTATCACTTATGTCAAAGATGATGAGCTCCTCGCTTATGGACATGGTACACCGTCGGCGGAAGGTAATGTGAATCTACCGCTTTCAGGCGGTTATGTCCATTTTATTATGCCGAGCCGATCGCGCTCCTCGAAGGTCGCTGCACCGACACAACTCGTCGGGACCTTAGTCCAAGACCGCGAAACCTCAATCGCCGGTATCATTGGAAAGCATCCGAGTTATATTCCTGTCAATGTTAATGTGCAAACAACCGATGGGAAGCGGCACGAAAAGTATTATGAGGTAATCAGAGACCGCGGTGTATCTGGCCTTTATGTCGGAGTCGGGGCATCCTATCTTCTTGATGCGCTTGAGTTCTATTTCCACGATTACACGGTCAACCTGAACGCTACCATCACCTTGAAAGAACATCCTGACCTCACAACTCGAGAGTTGGCGTACAAAAACGTCTTTTCTTCGAGCGGCTCACCAGCGTCTGGGATCATGCAGACGGTGATGTCCCCAATCATGTTGTTGGACAGCAACACTTACACAAAGGTTCAGGTTGAAGGCGTTGACCTTGATATTAAGGTGGAGGATAAACGCCGAACGGCGAGAGTGATAAGCCTTCGGGTCGATAAACTTCGATATCGCCCTGGTGATACTGTGGCAGTCGAAATAACTTTGCAACCTTATCTTGAAATGCCGGTGGTCCTGACAGGAACAATTACGATTCCAAAGGATACACCCGATGGACTTGTTATGCTTCTCGCTTCCAACGGGAGTTTTTATGAGTCTTGGCAGCGGTCCCGCGCGCCTTTTAACTTCCGATACAGAGACATCAACCAGTTAGTTGAGCTCTTGAAACGTGAGGAAAACAATTCCAATATTATTTTTGAACTTTCTGTGCCGCAACCGGGACTCACTGTTCAAGGTCAAGAATTCTCGAATTTACCACCTTCAGTTATGTCTGTGATGAATACTGCAAAGCAGGTCGTCGGCAATTCCGGGTATACTGCCGGGACAGCTTTACATGTTGACAAACTATCCACAGCCTATGTTGTCTTTGGTAGTGGTATTATTCGCTTTGTTGTTGATAGGAACGCCGAGTAAGATCTGAAAAGACAAAGTCAGCGGGTTCACAAACTTTTGCCTGCAATATTTGGTGACGAGGTAGAGGCACATAACTCTTGTCTCCATACCGGTGAATACGAAATCGTATCTAAAAATCCTTAAAGATTTGGCGACTTGCAATATCACCTCAAGTTTCGCCTAAGTAACCCTATAGGAGGGTATTTTCAATGCGCCGTGTCATCTCCTTTTGGAGTCTTATTTTAACCATTTTGATTTTCGCCGGTGTCGCATCCGCGGTGAAAACTTCGTTGTGGGAACAGCAAAATCACGCCGATTTCGAGTCTGGTAAGCCCAAAAACCTTTCATTGACAAGCACAGGAGACGTTATGCTGTCTCTGAAAATTGATGCCTTTACAAAAATGAAGGAGACCCAGGTCTGGGCACTTGTCGAAGATTCAGCCGGAAACCTCTATGCGGGTACCGGGAACGAAGGGAAAATCTATAAAATTAGTGCTGATGGCGACACCGCTGACCTCTATTATAATTCACCCGAAGTTACCATTTACAGCCTCGCTATCGGACCCGACGATACGCTCTATGCAGGGACAGGCCCCGATGGGTTGATTTACAAAATCACCGATGCTACGACACCGCCTACAACTCTTCTCAATGAAGGCGACAAATATGTATGGGCATTGCAGTTTGATGATGCTGGCAATCTTTATGCCGCAACAGGTACCGATGGAAAGATTTACAAAATTACACCAGAAGGTGAATCCAGCGTCCTATTTGATGCCGAAGAAAAAAATATTATGACCCTCCTGCTGCACGAAAACGGTTTCTATGCAGGAAGCGGCGACAACGGCGTTATCTACCATATTATGGACGATGGTACTGCAAAGGTTGTATATCAAGCCAACGAGAAAGAAGTCCGCGCCCTTAAATTGGATACTAAAGGCAATCTCTACGCTGCAGCCGTTACATCTCAGCCCGCAGAACCATCACGCGGTCGACGCGGGGCAAACGGACCGCCGACACCCAGTGGACCGCCGCCACCCGGTGGTGGACCGCCGCAAGAGAATAAATCTAATATCTACAAAATTCGACCAGATGGGACTGCTATATCAATTTGGAATTCGCCGGAGCCTCTTATTTTAGCAATCGTGTTGGAAAGCGAATCCCAAATCCTTGTCGGAACAGGGAATGAAGGAAAAATCTACCGCGTCAATCCCATAAGTGGGGATTCTGTTGAAATCGGTAAATGTTCAGCCGACCAAGTCGTCGCAATACATCAAAAAGAGGTTGATGGAAGCACTAAAACCTTCTTGGCAACTGGCAATCCTGGTAAACTCTTTACGCTTACTACCGATCATGTTGATGAAGGAACACTGGAGTCAAAAGTTCACGACGCAAAGAGCCTATCCCGTTGGGGGAAACTTTCTTGGGAAGGTGAGGCAGAAGAAGGCACCGCGATCGCCTTCTCAACGCGGACCGGTAATACGAAAAAGCCTGATGATACATGGAATGACTGGTCGGAAGAACTCACCACCGCGGAGGGTTCTCAAGTTCCTAATGGAGACGCACAATACATCCAATGGCGCGCTAAATTCTCAACCACTGACGCAGCGAAAACACCCCTCTTGAAGAAGGTTACCCTTGCTTCTGTGCAGACCAATGTTGAGCCACGATTTACGGGTATTACCATAGATGATGGCAGCGGCAGCGGCAATCAAGAAACGCGACGGCGTTCTTCTGGTGGGAACTTACCACCGCCAGGCGCACGCGGCGGAAGTAGTGGATCCAGTGGCGGAGATGATGCCCCCTCTAAAAAATGGAAGATTAGTTGGAAGGTTGAGGACGCAAATGCCGATACGCTCCAGTATACGCTCTACTACAAAGCGGTAACTGAAGAAAATTGGCGGCTCCTGAAAAAAGAACTAACCAAAGCCGAATTTGAGTGGGATATCACCACCGTCGCAGATGGACGATATAAGGTGAAAGTTGTCGCTACAGACAAACTGAGCAATCCAGTCGGGTGGGCAAAATCCGCTGACAAGGTGAGTCTGCCGTTTGATGTAGACAATACCCAACCTACTGTCGGTGAAATTCAAGTTACGCCTAACGGTAATGGCACTTACAAAATCGCTTGTGAGGTTACCGATATGGCTACGCCTATCCAGAAAGCCGTCTATAAAATTGATAGCGATGAGAACTGGAAGGCGATATTCCCCGAGGACGGTATCTTCGATTCTAAGAGCGAGCAGCTCCTCTTAGAAACCGGCGAACTTCCCGCAGGCGGGCACGCGATTACCATTCAGGTGACGGATAGAGCACAGAATACGGCAGTCGGTCGTGCTGGTTTCTAAACAAGTTCAGTTCAAGGGCGGGTTCAAACACCCGCCCTATTTTTTTGTGACCCTCTCGATTGAAGTATAAACGATGTCCAATAGGCTATCTAACGCTGACATCTCGATTTGCAACGGCGGCATCAGGACGATAGTATTCACAAGCGGCCGGAGCATTGCTCCACGTGTGAGTGCCTCTTTGCAAACTCGGATACCTACCTTTTCTTCAAACGGATAAGCGGTGTAGGTATTCGGGTTTTCCATGAGTTCTACACCTGCAGCGAAGCCACATACGCGCACATCACCGACATGCGGAAGCGCATAGAAATCTTGAAGCCGGTTTCTGAAATGTTCAATGATGGGTTGAAGTTCGGATAGGAGATTCTCACGCTCGAAAATGGCGATATTTTCTAATGCTACAGTGCATGCTAATGGATTTCCTGTGAATGTATGACCGTGGAAGAAAGTTTTGAGGTCTTTATATTCGCCGAGGAAGGTGTTGTAGATGTCATCAGTCGTTAACGTTGCCGCAAGCGGAAGGTAGCCCGCGGCGAGACCTTTTGCCGTACATAAAATGTCGGGCGTAACGTTTTCATGTTCACATGCCCACATTTTGCCAGTGCGTCCGAATCCGGTCATCACTTCATCGACAATGAGAAGCACTTGCCACTGCTTTGCTAATACGGCAAGTTCTTTCAAAAACCCTTTCGGAGCGATTAGCATACCCCCCGCACCCTGAATTAGCGGTTCCAAAATGATACCCGCAACCTGTCCTGCATTTTCAGAGAGCGCATCTTCTACCGCATTAAGCCAACGCGTTTTCACCGCAGGGTCCGCATCGCGAGAAGGACGATAGGTTTCAGGAGCGGACACACGGACACCTTTGAAAAGGAGGGGATCAAAGGTGGTATGGAAACTCTTAATGCCACCGACACTCATAGCACCTACTGTGTCACCGTGGTAAGCATTATCGAAATGGATAAACAGTTTCCGTTGTGGTTCTCCGTTATGTTGCCAGTACTGATACGCCATCTTCAAGGCGATTTCGACAGCCGTTGAACCGTTATCGGAGTAAAACACCTTGTTGAGTCCGGCGGGTGTGATTTCCACCAGTTTTTGTGCCAGTTGAATCGCAGGGATATTGCTGTACCCAAGCAGCGTCGTGTGTGCAATTTTGTCCAGCTGCGTTTTGAGTGCCGTGTTCAATGCAGGGTGATTGTGACCGTGGACATTCGTCCACATAGAAGCCGTGCCGTCAATATACCGATTTCCGGCGATATCAATGAGATAGCAGCCCTCACCACGTTCGATGATGACGACATCCTCT
>JAPPDN010000050.1 GCA_028824575.1 Candidatus Poribacteria bacterium
GTGATCTACACCCATTTAGTAGATATTGACAGTACAAATGCGCGCGAATACTACACGAATATAGCACGCCTCCATCTGAACGTGATGGATTTAGAAGCGGCTAAAACCGCAGCCAAACAGATCGTCGCGCATAGCCCGCGCAATCCTGAAGGACATCAGATATTCGCGGAAATCGCCAAGCAAGCAGAGGATTATGAAGCCGCGATCGATAGCCTCAAGGATGCGATTCGCCTACGTCCAGAAGCAATTGACATTCGCTCGGAATTAGCAAATACTTACAAAGTTTCAGGTCGCCTTCAAGAGGCAATTTCACAATATTGGCGGTGCTGGGAGTTGAGCGATAACTTGGGCGATAAACTCGCCTTTCTTAAACCGCTCTCCGAAGTATATTACGACTTAGGACGGCACGAAGAGTTTGAAGAAAAGCTCAAGCAGCTCTCAAAATCCAACACATCAAGTGTTGGACCCGTTTTAGCACTCGCCGAACTTTATCGAGCAGAAGGGGATCTATCAAGTGCGCGCTTCCAACTGGCACGTGCATTGGATAGGGATCGAGAGCATCCAGAACTATTGGAAAGATTGGTCAAAATTAGTCTTGATCTTGGTGACATAGCGGATGCACTCACGTATCAACAACGGCTTGTCAAGGCACACCCAAACCCTGTGCAACAGCAAAAACTTGGTGAGTTATTGTTCGATGTAGGTCGTGAACAAGAGGCAATTCAGGCGTGGTCAAAAGTGTTGCACGCCAAAAACAAGCCACTGGATGCAGAGGTCAAGCTTGCCACGCTTCTGATGGAACATGGTTTGGTAGAAGAGGCACTATTTGCGCTGGATCGCGCGGCAGAAAAGGCAACAGGTCCAAAATCGCACCTTGTCTTATATCAAATCGGTACAATGCTGGTTGAGATGAACGAATTCGCGCGTGCGAAACCGATCTTCCAGAGAATGCTACAGATGCCGAAACCGTCTGCTGATTCAAGTGTCGGCATCATGACGCGCCAAGCGCCTGTGAACTACGGAAACCCGAACAAACTTAATCTCGCGCGCAATATCAGCCGAAACATTCAGAGACACCCCAATAGTGGTAGAAGTGCGCAAGCATGGCAACCAAATAGTTTTGACGAGGCACAAGCCGGTGCCCTCGTGCGGTTGAAGACAATCATGGAGCAGGACGGTCAACTGAATACGCTGATCGGACAATTTGAGGCAAACGCAGCAGCAACTCCGAAGGATACGCAGGTGCTTGAACTGCTCGGCACACTCTACACGTTGACTGGCAACTCTGAGAAAACGAGAGAAATTACCGAAAGGCTGATCGCAATATCCCCGAACAACCCCGCATATCAAAGCATGCTATTGGATTCATTTGCTATGGCGCAGCGGCTTGATTATGATACTTTGAAAAAACAGTTTGAGGAAATGTCGGGATTGACACCTGAAGCACGGTACTGGTACACCATAGAATACGCGCGAAGACTCTTTTACGACGGAAAAGCGGAAGCGGCAGAAAAATTACTGGATGAACTCAAAGGCGTAAACGTGACTAACTTGAGTAATATTACTGGGCTTGCTGAGATACTCATACGGAAGGACACATCTGATGCGGCAGAAAACGTTACTTCGCAATTCCCGACATCGGCGACAGGGCAGCTAACTCAGCAGCAGAGACGTTTCTATGCGCAGCTCACGACTGCTTACCTTCGTGCCGGACAAATCGACAAAGCGGTTGCCCTTTATTGGAAGTTTTTTGAGCGGACCAAACCGCGGACGACAAGTGCCAGACGCGTCGCTGCACTGAGTGCTTCGTCCTACTCTTACGGTGGTTACGCCCCGATTCAATCAGGCTACCCATCGCCGACAGTGTTCTACAATCAAAACCGGTTGGAGTATCTCCAACAGTTTTTCAACCAGTTATGGATGAACGATCAACAGGAAGCGTTGTACGCGACATTTAAAGCGCAGTTGGATACGACACAAGATCGAGATCGTATCTATCCGCTGCTGGCGATGAGTTACTGCTATTGGTGGGAAGGCAGGCGGGGAGAAGCGCAGGAGATTCTCTCGGCGTTACAACAGGAATTCCCGAACGATCTCACGCTCAAACTCAACACCGTTTTTGTTTCTATCCAGACCGGAGCCCTTAAAACGGCGTTAGCACGCCTCAAAGAACTCGCTGAAGCAGATGTGAGAAACCGCCACCAGTATTACGACCTAACCTTACAACTTGTCGTGCACACAGGTGATGCTGTTAGTGTCCGTGAGTTGGTGACCAAAATTCTGAATTCACCCAATGGTGTGCGAGAATTGTATCAATTTTCACAAAAATTTCAACAGGCAGGACTTACACAATATGCCATCGCCGTCGCTCAGAGAGCGACAACCTTAGCGATGCGGGAACGCGACCCGAACCTACTTGTGCAATTAAGCAAGCATCTAAGCACACTCGGACGTGGACAGGATGCCGCACGGCTCGCGGCACGTGCCTTGCGGTTCTCGAACCAACGCAGGCAGTCCGGTCAGATGTTTCACTCTCGGAATATGCAGCGGGCAGTTAGTTTGGCGGGGCGCGCGACTGTTAGAAGTGATCGAGAACCCAAGTTAGTTGAAGCGATCACAAGAAATCCGAAATCATTTCAGGCACATATCAGATTAGCATCGTTTTACGAGAGTCAGAACCAGATCAAAAAGGCATCAGACGCATTTGATGCAGCACTTGCGCTTCGTCCTACGGATAGTATGACCCGGCAGCGGTACGCCGACATGTTGCAACGGAGTGGTCGCGGAAAAAACGCCGTTACCCAATACGTTATTCTCCTTAAGAAAAACGCAAATGTCCTCCCTCCTAACTATTACCAGATAATCGACACCTTCTTCAAAGCTGGAGAGGTTAAGGAACTGGTTTCACTTGTGAAGGAGATGCTCAAGACAGGTCCGCGATATGGTAGCAACTACGACTTCGCTCGCAGCGCAGCAGAACAGTGTACCCGAAATAATAACGCCAAAGCAGCGGTTGAAATCTACGAAAAGATGGTTGAGGTAAACTGGAAAAATTCATATCAACAATTAGTGAATGCTTATGTCGCATCCGGTAAGCGCGATAAGGCAATTCAACTCTTGCGCGACAAACTTCAAACGAAGAACCCAGAAATACAGGTACAAGTCGTCCTGAAAATGGCAGAATTCGAGGAAACGTTAGATGAGATAAAGACCTTGTTAGCGGGGTATGAAACCAGACTTCCTGAAGATAAAATTAATCCACCATTAGACTATCTCGTTGCGACCTTAAAGATTGTGACGGACGATATCGAAGGGTCAGACCGGCTTGTTAACAAACTTCTTGAAAATATACCCTCAACAATGAAATTACAATGGTTGAATACGTTAGCGGATACTTATCGTGGTAAATCTGATCAGGAACGTGAAATCCGAATGCTTGAAGCAGCGACGCAAAACGTTGACCCCCAAGAGGCTGGGCTACTTCCGGAAACTTACGAGAAACTCGGTAAAGCGTACAACCAAAATGGAGAGAAAGAGAAAGCACGAAGCGCGCTTCGTAAGATGGGGACACTCCGATTAATGCGGCGCGGTGGGTCCAGCTATTGGGAAAAAGAAAATATTGCGCGGAAATATATGGAACACGAGATGTGGGACGATGCAGAAGTGCTGTTGACCGAGGTTATCAACGACCCATCGGTACAAAAGTACTACCTTGAACGGGCACAAGAACAGATAATGACAATTCAACAGAGACGCGACGGATTAACAGAGACACCAGAATCAACCGCGAAAATAGAAAGTACAAACATTGGGATGCAGCGGTCAATGGCACAACAATACATGCGCCGCAACGAAATCGAGAAAGCCGTAGAAATATACGAGCAACTCGCGAAAATAATGCCGGAAGACCTTGAATCCAGATCGCAACTCGCAACACTTTATTCACGCCAAAATCAGCACGATAAGGTGATTGAAACTTGGAAAGCCTTACTTGAAACCGATCCAGAAAACACAAGGTATCAGGATGGGTTTATTGAGGCTTACCAGAAGGCAGGTAGAATCGGTGATGCTATTGAACTCGCACAGCAATATATTGACGACGATGCAGAAGTCGGTGTCCACTATTCACGCCTCGCGAAACTCTACGCCGCCGATGGTCAGATTAACGACGCCATCACACAGTATAAAAAAGCGATTGAACTCGCACCCGGGAATGGACGGGTTTATCAAGAACTGGCGCAGCTTTACCTTCGCAAAAATGACTTGGCGGCTGCCGAAAAGGCATTCCAAGAAGCACTTCAATACGCTGCACATGACGGAGAGCGATACAACATTGAACGGCAACTGATGAACCTCTATCGCCGTCAGGGAAAACTTGGGGAGATGCTGAAGGAGGCGGAAGCGAAAGGCGCACTCACATTCGAGATGCAGATGGAGCAGGCACGCCACTATTCAATCCAAGGCAAATTCGATGAAGCGGCCAGTGCTTATAAGAAAGCACTTGAGATGACTACCAGAGAATGGGAACGAGAAAATGCAGAGCGGCAGTTGATGCGCCTCTATCGCCGTCAAGGCACGCTGGAAAAGGTCCTGAAGGAAGCGGAGAAGAACGATACGCTTACATTTACTATGCAAGCAGAACTGGCCCGACACTATCGGAGTAAGGGTGAATCAGAAAAAGCGATCAGTGCATACAAACAGGCACTCAACATGAGCACCCAAAATCATGAGCGAAATCGTATCGCTATTGAACTGATGCAAGAATATGTCCAGATCGGTGAACATGACTTAGCAATAGAAGTCTATGAATCCGCGTCTCAGTCTGATTCAAGCGTAAGATCAATTACGCATGGATCCTCTCGTTTCATCGTTAAATTCGGCGGAGACGAAGCGCGCGAAGGCTTGATTAAAGCCTTTAGAAGTCACAGGACACTGGCGGAACTGAAAATGCTTTTTGAAAAGAGACTTGAGGAGAATGCCAATAACCCCGCTGCCCTTGAAATGATCGCCGAGATTTATCGGAACAAAAATCAGCATGAGGCGGCGGCTAAGGCGTATCAAGCACTCTACAAAGCGGCCCCGAGTAACATTCGTGCCTTTTATTATGCTGCCACTGCCTTGAATAAAAATGGACAACCTGAATTGGCAAAAGATCTTTTGAAACAAGGTGAAACCGCGCTTTCATCAAGTTCCAAAAAACAGGACCTGTGGTTTCTCATGGCACTCGGTTCCATCTGTTTTG
>JAPPDN010000969.1 GCA_028824575.1 Candidatus Poribacteria bacterium
CGCCCCTTGTTCCTCCGCAAGGTAAAATTAAAAAATGAATACGCTTATCATTGCGGTTTTGAGTTTCGTCGGTTTCATCGTCGCCTATCATACGTACGGTAAATGGCTGGCGAGAAAGATTTTTGGATTAGATGCGCAAGCGACGGTGCCGAGCCAAGAACTGAAAGATGATGTCGATTACGTTCCGACCAAAAAGGAGATTATTTTCGGACATCATTTCACAAGCATTGCTGGCACAGGTCCGATCGTAGGACCCGCAATTGCCGTTTTTTGGGGATGGCTGCCAGCGTTGCTCTGGGTTATCCTGGGGTCGGTTTTTATCGGGGCTGTTCACGATTTCGGCGCGCTTGTTGTCTCACTCCGCAACCGGGGACAAAGTGTCGGCGAAGTCGCGGGGAGAATGATAGGGCCCCGCGCAAAATTCCTTTTCCTTTTCGTTCTCTTCATGGGGTTGACGATTGTCCTTGCAATCTTCGGTTTAGTCATCGCCCTGATCTTCTCCTATTATCCTGAGTCAGTTTTATCCGTCTGGGTGGAAATCCCACTCGCTATCGCCATCGGTCTCTGGATTTACCGCAGAGGTGGTAACATCCTCATTCCATCCATTATCGCCCTCGGTATCATGTACATCGGGATGGGTGTCGGTGCATACCTCCTACCGATCGATTTAAGTCAAATATTCGGTATCCCGTTACTGGGGCAAACTTACCTGAACGTCGTTGTCGTCTGGACGTTGGTGCTTTTCGTCTACTGTTTTATCGCCTCGGTACTACCCGTATGGACACTCCTACAACCCCGGGACTTCATCAATAGCCACGAACTCGTATTAGCATTGCTCCTATTACTACTCGGACTCGCCGTAGCAGGTTTCACAGGTAAAGCAGACCTCGTAGCCTCCGCCCCTGCTATTGCTTCAGACATCCCACCCGACGCGCCACCGATCTGGCCCTTCCTCTTTATCACAATCGCGTGTGGTGCTGTGAGTGGTTTCCACTGTATGGTAAGTTCCGGCACGTCAAGTAAACAGGTTGAATCCGAGAGTGACGCACAATATGTAGGCTACGGTGCAATGTTGCTTGAGGGTGGACTCGCAGTCATCGTTATTCTCGCTTGCTGTGCTGGTATCGGTATGGGAATTTTCAATCGTACTGGCACCGGGGCAAACTACAGGTTTGAACCCATCGTCCAAGCAGAAAGCACTGTACCTATCACCGACCAAGATGCATGGAGAACCCGTTATGCTACTTCCGAAACAGTAACAAATGCTGATGGCACGACACGTGTGGTTGGTGGTTGGGCAAGCCATAATCTCAAGGCAAAGGTGAGCGCGTTTGTTGATGGCGGCGGGAATTTTCTCGCTTCGCTTGGCATCCCACTCAAGATGGGTATCGCAATTATGGCAGTACTCGTCGCCAGTTTCGCCGCCACAACGCTTGATACCGCGACACGCCTCCAGCGATATGTCATCTTTGAACTCGCGCAGACGGCTAACATCAAGCCGCTAATGAACCGTTACGTCGCTACTGCGCTTGCGTTAGTGCTTGCGGCTGCTGTCGCCTTACTACAGGGACCGAATGGACCTGGTAGTGGCGGGTTGACACTCTGGCCCCTCTTCGGTGCAACGAATCAACTCTTAGCAGGATTAGCGTTCATGGTCAATGTCTTCTATCTTGTGCGCCGTAACAAACCGATCTGGTTCGCGTTCCTCCCGATGGTCGTCATGCTCATCATGCCCGCTTGGGCAATGCTGCATCAAATGTTCGATCCACAGACTGGCTGGCTCTTCACCGGTAAATATCTGCTTTTCGGATTTGGGGTCGTCGTAGAGGCGTTGCAAATATGGATGGTTGCTGAAGGTGTCATCGCGTGGCGAAATGCGCGCGGGAATTACCCCGAACTCCCGCCATTGGAAAGCGTTGCTGCCGATTAGTACGCACAGACATAGATGTTAAAACCTAACAGAGGACGCAATAATGAAACATACAAACAGGCAACACAGATTAGAACAACTGAGACTCAGCGAAGCAAAAGGGACTTTGACAGAACAAGAGCATGAAGAGCTTTTAACTATCTTCGCTGAGTTAGATGCTGAGGAAGCAGAAGCATTGAAACCAGCGAAGGAAAAGAGTCAACAGTTGCAGGAAGAGAAAACCACACTTGAAGAAACCGCTTCACAATTACAAGATATTGTCACTGAACGCAAGCAACTGCTAACCGATGCTCGCACATATCTGGCGCAGCTTCAATCAAAACGCGCCCTACTTGCCGATAAGTATTACCGCCTCACCGGTCAAAACCTCTCACAACGATAATTGAAACGAAGTGACAAAATGGATGCATCACAGCGAGAGAGGACCCGCCAGCGTTATGCCTACAGTTGCGGATATTGTGGTGTTCACGAATCAGATGTCGGTGCTACATTAACAGTGGATCACCACCACCCGACCGTCCACGGAGGTACAAATGATGATGAGAACCTCGTTTATTGTTGTCCCCGATGCAATGAACATAAAGGCGCATATTGGCACGAAGTCCAAATTCCACATATTCGCTTACTGCATCCACTTGAAGACGACCTAACCTTGCATCTTCGTGAACAACAGAACAGTGAACTCATTGGCGAGACCCCCGAAGGAACATTTTACATTCAACGATTACGTTTGAATCGCCCTCAACTGATTGAACACCGTCGTCGTAAGCACACAGATCAAAAAACGCATAATGAAGTTAAGGCACTGCGTCAACAGATACACGATCTACAACAAGAGTTAGATCAGTTAAATTTATCTATCCAAGAAACGTTAACTGAAATTGATCAAGAAACTACATAAACATCGTCATTACTTCTGGCGTGAGATGAAACGTTGATAGAGACCCAATTACCATCCACACAATTTCAAGGCATTAGTTTTGCCATTAATTAGAGGGCATAGAGATGTCACAGATTTCAGAAAACCAGATAAAAACTGAAGATACCCACAACTATCCACTTGATGCAGAAATCTTTCAAAGGACATTCAACAGATACGTTCAAAGATTCAATACTATCTTTATCGTTTCAGTTCTCTTGATTAGCGCGCCTTTCATAGCCTACCTGATTGCATGGTATTTAGAGCAGACCAAAGTTGACATCACCGGTTTTTTACGTCTATGGCATGCAGGCGAATCTCTACTGTTAGACGTGGGATTTCCAGACATAGCATTCGGAATGTTTGCATCTGGAATTGTTTCCGTGAGTCACTTCGCTTTTGGAATTATCGCAGTCGGTAATTTCTCTTTTGGCGTGATTTCAATCGGGATGTTCAGCTCTTGCGGTATTATATCTATAGGTGTTATGTCGTCTGTTGGTGTTATCGCAATTGGATATGCACGCGTTTATGGGGTCATCACTATCGCTATAGGGAGCAAAAAGCCCTTTGGAAAAAGCACATACATGAACGGAAAGGCTTTCGGAGTGATTGCAATCGGGCGGCAGGCACACGGGATTTATTCGCTATCTTACGGAGAGGAAGGCGAAGGCACTTATCAGTTTTCACCGAAACGTCAGGACCCCGAGGCTGTCAATCTCTTTACGAGTTGGTTCAAGAAGTTCAAAAACGCGTTTGTCTTGCCTTCGTTGGAGATAAATAAAAATGGATAAACCTTACGTAACTATTCAGGGGAATAATTACAAATTAACAATCTACTGTGGAATCACACCTCTGGAGATTCCGAAAAATGTCCACCAAACCAAGTAAGCACGCGCTGCCAATAGTCAACCACATTCGGATAACGTCCGTCTTGCGGTGTATGCCCTTCATCCTCATATCGTGCTAAAACTGCCTTTTTTCCAAGCCTACGTAAACCGGAGAACATTTCCCCTGCCTGCGAGACAGCATGGTCGTCTAATGCGCCAACAATCAACAATAAGGGTGTTTCCACCTTGTCAAGGAAAAAGATGGGGGAGTTTTCAATATATCGTTCGCGGAATTCCCAAAGGGAACCCCCCATTTTGCCCTGACTCCTCTCCACCAAAGTAATCCAAGGGCTATCTCCGCCTTCTGTTAAATATCCATAGGAACTAATCAAATTGCTAACCGGTGCACTACTGACAGCAGCCGCAAACCGAGGCGTTTGCGTAATTAAGGCATTGACACAGTACCCTCCGTAACTGTGCCCCATCACCCCTAAACGTTTGGCATCAGCAATTCCCATGTTAACTACTGCATCTATACCAGAAAGAACACACTCGGTTAATTCCTGAATCGGTGCGTTGGTTTCCATAGGCATATCTGGGAGAAAGACAACGTAACCTTGCTTCGTGAGCAGAAAATTATGTCCCGTACCATCTGTTCCGAAATCGTTGCCCCTGTGTGATAAAAAAGAACCACCATAAACCTGTGTGATTAACGGGTAACTCTGTCCTTCAACATAGTCTGGAGGGAACAACAATGCGCCCCTTAACTGTTTTCCCACGGGAGTCTGCCAAGTAATACTCTGAGAAGTACCGAGAGGTGCCTTTTCAATGCCCGAATTTAGGCGGGTAAGTTGTCTTGGGTTTTGAAAGTCGGCATCCGCTATCCACATCTCGGACGGATGGCTTATATCTTCAACACTATAGAAAATATCACCCGTCTGAGGTGCAACATCCATATTTCCCTCCCTATTATACACCCGCGTTTCTTCAACCAACCTTGTGATTTTCCGAGTTTTCAGATTGATACGATGAAACCCATGTTCCGTACCTCTTAATGTCTGAACGGAGACCGACTCAGTATTGTCTGGTGACCAGACGGTATCTGCTTCAGCTTGTCGAACAAGCCGAACAACACGTCGGTCAAATCCATCCGTTAGTTTTTCAATAGCTCGACTGGCGACCTCAATGCGCCAAAGATGCCCTCGGGCAACACAGAACAGGTGTTGGCTATCTGTGCTCCATAAAGGTGGGTGTGAACTGTTTGCCAGTTCAATATCGGGACGCTGCGTGAGATTTACTTGGCTGCCGTCAGTTGTCGAAATCAAAAAAAGCTCCGATTTTGATGCTTCGGTTGAGAGGGGATACCCCTCTGTTGTATAAGCAATGTAGCGACCATCTGGAGACCAACTGAACAAAAGTCCATGGAACTTAAGTGAATCCGCAATCAACTTTGGTGGAGTGCCATCAAGCGGAAAAAGATAAAACTCGTACATTCCTTGAGCGTTTTCTAATTTCTCAAACCCTCCAAAGTTCACAACCCCTACAGTGGTACCATCGGGTGAA
>JAPPDN010000991.1 GCA_028824575.1 Candidatus Poribacteria bacterium
AACCGCAGTCGCTATGAAACCGAAGCCCCAACCTTTAGGTTGTGGGTGCTATCACCTTGCCATGAATTTAGCCGAAACAGGAAAAATAAAAAGAAACACTTATTTTGAAATGGGCGATCGTTATTATCACCAACTTGAGACGGCGTATTTCAGTGAAATTGCAGACGATCAATTTGCGACGATAGCGCGATTCACATCAAGCAAATCTCGAGAACCAAAGAAACTTTCCCCACCACCAGACATGGTAGAAACCTCCTTATCAGAAACCCTTCGGCACTCTGTGGTAGATTTACTGTTGCTCTCTTTCTTAGGGGTTGTATTGATTACCGTAGCGTTCCTGAAGTTCTTCAGTTTGGATATCTAATATAACAAACTCTCCCGACTACCACTGATTATCAAGAAAAATAACAAACTTTCAACCGTTTGCAACTTTTCTGGACAGATAGTGTGTAACACAACAATACAACCCAGAAAAGCGATACCTGCTGCGGAAATTTCACAGTAAAACCGTAGTGCTTTGCTGCATTCGCTTGAATCTTGCAAAAGGAGATTTTGAATATGCGAAAAATGATCTTGCGATTGAAGATATTTCACCTATCCAAGAGAACCATAACGCTATTGTTCGCAACTTTATTGATAACCCTAAGCACACAACTTGCCCCCCGCGCCGACACAAGTCACTTTCTTTTGTCTGGAGATGATTTCAAAGACTTAGGCAGTTTAGCCGTGAAACTCCAAGACCCGCGCGCTGTTATATCCCAACACATTGTGCCACAACTCTCTGCTGAGACACAACAGTTGTTAGGTGAATATGATGGCATAAGCAGTCCATCTTTAGCACTTCAACGAGCACTAATCTTGGATCTGAACAAGATTCTCCAAGTGGGTCCGCTCTACGATGCCGAAAGTTTCACCAAGATCGAACTCAGTGAACAGACAGACGGGCTGCTCGCGCAAAACCCGCAAAGTGGAGAAGCGTTGGTGCGTCTGAACCGTCTTCTTTTGTCAGATGCCTACCCGCACGAGGTCGCCTCGCTCACAGAAAAACAGACTTCTGAAAATCCCGAAGGGATTGAAAAATGTAGAGAGAATTTAAGGCGGATACAACAGGCGCGCGAAAAATATCGTGATGGGACAAATAGAGATCCACAATGGCTCTCTGAACTTTCTCCAGAATACCTTGACAAAAAGGACCTTCTCTGTCCTGCAGATGCGACGAATGGCAAACCCGGTGTTTTAACAGAAGGTGCTGAGGATCCGACACTCCCGTGCAGTTATCTCTACGAATTTCGTCCCTCCCAGAAAACAAACCGAGAAATTATATTGGCAAACCAAGGCGATATGTTACCTTTTGTCCGCTGCGAACGCCATCTGCTCAACCTGAGTGTCGGCGGAAAACTCTATCGCAACGGTCCACAAAGAGAGATATATAAAGGTAAAATGAAAGTAATGGTAGCGCAAGTCAACGCCTCGGGCGACTTATACACACAACTCCAAGCACAACTTGGAGAAGAGTTTCTCAAGTCGCGAGAAGGAAAAGATTTACTGAAAAACTTACACGGGTCTCTACCGCCTTCAACGCCAACGGTTCGGCAGGAACAAATAAGTCCGATAGGCAAACCGATGCCAAATATGACATTGACAGATCTATCGGGGCAACCTGTCAAATTAGAGGCATTTCAAAGCGAATTTATTCTTCTCAATATCTTTCCGATCACATCTGACACCTGTGGACCGAAGTTGAAACGCTTGGAGAAACTGCTTAAAAACTACGATGCTTCCCAATTACAAGTCGTCGGTATAAGCACCGATGATTCCGCTAAGGCGATTGAAACGTTCAAGGAGAAATACGGGCTTTCGATGCCTATTTGGATGGGTAAAAACATGCAGATGCAGGTTTCCGTATATAGCGACATCTCCAAATCTCAAGCACAGCTGACAACGTTCCTTTTAAATCGGGAATTGATTGTCAAAGATATGGTCATAGATTTTGATCCAGATATCCTCTCACAAAAGGTTAAACGGTTAGTCGAGTCCAAGAATTAGCACATCAATTTTTTAGAGGGAACCGTGACGAAATTAACACGCAAGGTGAAAACATGTTACTAACACTCATCCAAAAAGAGATTATGCATCATATTTTGAGCATCCGGTTTGTCGCGCTCCTCGTGATGTGCATATTGCTCATTCCGCTGACGCTTTTTATCAACTACCGAAATTATCAGCAAGACCTCGTCGATTACCAAGAAGCCGTGAAACTCGCGAACATTGAAGAAACCACGGTTAACCCGAAGATGCCCTTGGAACCGGAGATTGAAGTTTCCAAACTCTTTCTCAAACCGACTCCGTTGAGCGTCTTTGCCAAGGGATTAGGAGACTCGCTCCCAAGCTACCTCGGAATGACCCGCAATGGGATTACCCAGGGAGCCCCATCTACATTTTCGGCACCATTCTCCGACCTTTTAGGACACCTCGATTTTCTATTTCTCATAGGGACCGTTTTCAGTCTGCTGGCACTACTGTTCACATTCGATGCCGTTGCTGGGGAGCGAGAGGTTGGAACCTTGCGAGTTACCTTAGCAAATCCGCTGCCGCGGGACATTTTCTTATGGAGCAAGTTAATCGGTGGATATCTTGTGTTCGTGGTTCCCTTTTTGGTATCACTGCTGTTCGGCTTACTCGTGCTGGTCTGGCAAGGCTTTCCACTCGGTGAGTCCGAAATCTTTCCACGAGTCCTCAGCCTCATCCTCGTCTCGCTCCTCTACATCGCGGTCTTCTTTGCGATAGGGACCGTCATTTCCACCTACTTAGATAGTGCTAAAACAGCGCTCATCGTCGTCTTTACCCTCTGGGTGTTCGCTGTGCTGATTACACCCCGTGTTGGGTTCCTCACCGCTAAACTCATCGCGCCAACCCGAACTTCACAGAGTGTCTATATGGAAAAGAAAGCCATGCGAGACGATCTTGACGCGGCACTCCAAGAGGAAAAAATGAAAATTATCATGGAAACACCCGCGGAGGAGATGTCCGAGGCTGGTCACGTTGCCAGAGTCATAGCCGGAGATGTATTAAACGAAGTTGATGAACGCATGAAGCCTTTGGAAGAAGAATATCGACAAGAATTCCAAGAGCAGGCGGATAAACTTGATCGAGATTACAAACGTGAAACAGCACAACAACAACAGGTCGGTGAGACACTTTCTCGAATCACGCCAACATCATCCCTGATCTATCTTACCACGAACTTGACGCAGACGGGAAAGCGAAAAATGAACAATTACTTTCAAGCCGGTGAGCGTTACTATGATATGCTTGATACAGATTTGTTCAGTAAAATTGTAGATCATGCAAGCATGAGAATGTACAACCCAGCGACCGATATTGTCAAAATTACACAGCCTCCACCTTTGACAACAACGACCTTAGGAGAGACATTCCGTCAATCGGCGGTAGATGTGCTACTGCTCTGTTTCTTTGCGGTAACGTTGACAACCGTAGCATTTCTGAAATTCTTCAGGTTGGATATTTGATGTGCATATTAGCCGGTTCTGAAATTATGCACCCTTTTCATCTACATATTGGATCATTAATAATTGAAGCCTCCATTTCAAGGAGAAATATGTTTAAACCAGTCAGCACTAACGAAGGAGACATAACGAAAATGAGAAGTAAAAACGTTGTTAAACTGCTCACATTTTTGACGGTTTTGGGTATTATCGCTCTTTTTGGGGCTCAAGTGAACTCGCAAACAGTCGAGACCTTCATAGAATCAATAGAAGCCAGCCCCGCAGCACCAGATATTACTCCTGAAGTATATAACGGACCACAAACCGTGAAAGCATTGATGAACGCCTTTGATGCGATGTACAACCAAAAGTTTTCAAAAGCAAAGGTGATAGCACTCTGTAAGGATGGTGTCGTTTATAGTGGCGAGCTTGCAATCAGGGGTGAAATAGACGCGAGGCATTCACGCGTAGAGTGGCTCCACATGCTTTTGCAGAGAGGTATCACTATAGAGGATTTCGACGATTATAGGATCTATCTATCAAAACGACATACTTTGGCATTTTTGGAGGATAATCCGGATTTACGGAAAATCGGGTTTCGTGGCATGCCTTTAACGGATGATCTGGAAGCTTATAAAGTCGCCTATATTAATAAACTGGTAGCTAAACGGATTGAGGACCACAAGAAACAGATGGAGCGCGCCAAGAAACGAATTGAAAGTGCCAAGGAACGGATTGCGCGCGGCAAGAAACAACCCAATCCTAAACAAGTTGAGCACGCCAGAAAACAGATTGCGCAGGCGACAAAACAACTCAGACGCGCCCAAGAGGCTTTAGAACGTTTCCAGAACCCGACATCGCTACCTCAGAAACCAAAGTGGAATAGAATAAAGAAGTCCACCTATCCCGCTTTATAGGGCACTTTTGGGCTACTCTGTTTCTTTGCAGTGATCCTGACAATCGTGGCGTTTCTGAAATTTTTCAGATCGGATATTTGATACGATAGACTATAACGTGAGAAAGTATTAATGGCATAAACAATTATTTTACAAACACCTGAACACGCTGATTGAAACTTGTGTACGGCAAAGCGGAGTCTACTTACGACTTATAGCGAGGTTCAAACATGTTACGGACACTGATAAACCAGGAACTACTATCCCTTATGATGAGCGCGCGCTTCCTCGCCGCGGTCGTTATTACGCTTCTACTCGTCGTCGCCAATACCGTTGTGCTGATTGATGAGCACGAAAACCGAGTAGCGAGTTACAGTCAGCAAGAGAAAGTTCATCGTGAGAAAGCGGTAGCAGCGGAAACCTATTCAAGGTTGGAACTCTTTATTGAACGCCCACCGAACCCGCTAAGTCTCTTCAGCGCAGGGTTGGACAAGCGACTCGGAACTACCGTTGAAATTTATCACGGCGACGTGCCGATGCTTTCAAGTATCTCCGCACGGAACTTGGAAAATCCCTATCTAAATCTCTTTTCACAGATTGATCTGGTATCAATCTTTCAAGTTGTATTAAGCCTACTCGCTTTACTCTTCGCTTACGATGCGATTGCCGGCGATTGGGAAAGTGGTACCTTGCGCTTGGTTAGCTCACATCCGGTGCGGCGCGGGTCGATTCTGTTTGGGAAATATATCGCTGCCATGATATGCTTGCTGCTGCCTGGTGGCCGATCTGAGAGTCGAGATAGATGCAGCCCTGGCTGCGGCCCCCGAC
>JAPPDN010000561.1:0-372 GCA_028824575.1 Candidatus Poribacteria bacterium
CATCTCCATATTCCGCAGTGGTTGGCTGTTAGCGATAAGCGTGTTCTCGATGGATATTATAACGGGTTCGCAAGCATCTATGAGCCGCGCTACTTAACCGCTTGGCTGCCAGCAATCGTCTGGTGGACGCTCTTTATTGTGGCGATCCACCTCGTGATGCTCTGCCTGAGCCTACTCTTTCGGCGGCAGTGGGTAGAATCGGAGCGGCTGAGTTATCCGATCATCCAGTTGCCGTTTGAGATGACAACTCGGAGTCGGCGATTTTTCCGATCACCGTGGATGTGGCTCGGACTCTCGATCGGTGTCACCATTGACATCATTAACGGGTTAAATTTTCTCTTCCCTGCCGTTCCAAGTCTCGGCGGCAAGTTA
>JAPPDN010000561.1:382-5220 GCA_028824575.1 Candidatus Poribacteria bacterium
GCAAGTTATATGATCTGCGGCACATTTTTACAGAACGTCCGTGGAGCGGGATTGGCTGGAGTCCGCTCGGTGTCTTCCCTTTCGGTATCGGGCTTTCGTTCTTCATACCGTTGGATCTCTCCTTCTCCTGTTGGGCGTTCTGGTTGATATGGCGGGCGGAACGGTTGTTAGGTGTCATTGCAGGGTGGCGTGGGCTGCCGCGCTTCCCTTATGAAGCAGAACAGTCGCACGGTGCATACTTGGGGCTTTGCGTCGTCGCCATCTGGATGAGCAGACGCTACCTGAAAGGAGTGGCACGCCAACTCATATCTCCGAAGGCAGACGAACCCGTTTCATATCGACTCATTGTCATAGGACTGCTCGGTGGCGCAGCATTCATCGTCGGATTCTGTCTCAAGATGGGTATGAACTTTTGGGTCATCATCGTCTATTTTGCGATCTGGTATGCGATTGCAATCGCGATTACGCGCTTGCGTGCGGAACTCGGCTCTCCAGTACACGACCTACATTTTATCGGCCCCGATGAAATGTTACCGCGGCTGTTGGGTATCCGCCGATTAGGCGCGACGAACTTAACAGGGTTCGCCTACCTCTACTGTCTGAATCGCGCACACCGCTCACACGCAATGCCACACCAACTCGAAGGCTTCAAATTGGCTGAAGGTGCGAATATACCGATCCGGCGGTTTGCGTTCATCATGATGCTGGCTTCCGCTTTAGGCGCGCTCGGTTCGTTCTGGGCATACCTGTCCATGTATTATTCGGAAGGCGGTTTCGCAGGATTCGGACGCGAATCGTTCAACCGATTAGAGACATGGTTAACTTACACCGCACCGCCAGATGTACCGGCAATCAGTTTCGCGACGTTCGGATTCGGATTGACGCTACTCCTCGCCGCAATGCGGATGCGCTTCCTCTGGTGGAATTTACACCCTGTCGGCTACGCTATCTCTGGGAGTTGGGCGATCAATCCGATGATAGGGTCAATCTTTGTGGGGTGGTTTCTCAAGTGGCTCGTCCTGAAATATGGCGGTATCCGATTGCATCGGAAAGCCGTCCCATTTTTCCTCGGCATTGTGCTCGGCGAGTTCGTGATTGGATCGTTTTGGAGCCTTTTATCTATTGCCCTTGACCAGCCGATGTATCGGTTCCTCTTTTAATCAGCTGTCGACGGTCAGCAGTCAACAATCAAGATTTGGAATACGGAAGAATTGAATGACTCCCCGTGAATACCTAAAAGGCATTGTTATTTTTTGTATTTATGGTATAATATTTAAAACACAATAATCGGAAGAGGCAATTGGAACTTAAACAGAAAGCCGAACTCATATCAGAAACATTGGAAGATTTACTCGGCGTGCCAACCCGCGATGGCGCAGGAGATGTGCTGGGATGTCTCATTTTAACGATCTTATCGCAAAACACGACAGATGTGAGCCGCGATAAAGGCTACGCGAAGCTTAAAGAACGCTTTCCGACATGGAAGGATGTCTTGCACGCCGATGTTAAGGCGATAGAGGCGGAAATAAAAATTGCCGGATTGGGAAACCAGAAAAGTCATACCATAAAAAACTTTCTCACATGGCTAAAAACCGAACACGGACAACTTTCTTTAGAATTCATCCACGACATGGAAACGGAGGCGGCACTGGAACTTTTGTGTCAGCACAAAGGCATAGGGATCAAAACAGCATCTGTTACGCTCTCCTTCGCCTGCGGTAGAGAGGTCTTTCCAGTCGATACACATATCTTGCGGATTTCCAAACGTCTCGGATTGATTCCGTCAAATTGTAGTGCAGAGAAAGCGCATCAGGTGTTACCACCAATCATACCAGCAGGGAAAGCGTATCCGTTCCACATGAATTTAATCTATTTCGGCAGACGCATTTGCGATGCTCGAAAACCTTTGTGTGAACGCTGCCCACTGACAGAACACTGTCTCTACTTCAGAGAGAACTTTCAGGCTTAGGTAGTGCATAGATAGATCGGAGAGAAAACATGTTCGACTGGAAAAACTTGTCATGGAAACACCTATTTGTAGTGCTGTTGGTATTACACCTCCTTCCATTATGGATTTTCGCCTATTTCCCCTCCCAAGACGGTGTCAGCCACGTCTATAATGCCAAAGTACTCAACGAGTATGCCCAACACGAAAACTATAAGATGCGGGATGCATGGCAGCTGAATATCACGATCTTCCCAAATTGGTTGTCCCATATTATGCTGGCAGCACTTCTCCACATATTTCCACCTGTCATTACAGAAAAGGTTTTTCTCTCAATCGCTATTGGCATGATACCGATTGCTTTCTTCTATTTCCTCAACGCCGTCCACAAAGATCGAGCAGGAAAGTTTGTGTACGCTTGGCTCGGTTTCCCTTTTGCCTATAACTATCTGCTCTACATGGGATTTTACAACTTCACACTCAGTATTTCGTTTTTCTTTTTCAGTTTCGGCTTTTGGTGGAAATATAAAGAGGCCATGCAGGTAAAACAGCTGGCATGGCTTTATGTGTTGCTACTGCTGACCTATCTGTCACATATCGCCTCTTACGGGCTTATTGTTTTAGGGATTTCTATAGCAGGCGGCTGTATATGGGGTGGTAGCGCATTAGCAACGGCGTGGCGCGAACGGCATGCCGAATGGTTTCGAGAATTCATCATACGTCTCAAACCGCTTTTCCACTTCGCTCTCTACATGGTGCCGGTATACTTCGTCCTGATAGAATACTATCTTGAGAGCCTGAAAAAACATCCACAGGGTAACCATCGCGGTATGGAGTGGATTTGGGAATACTTTCTCGGTGTTAAATCAATCGTCTATTTCAGCGATTGGCACGTTCCTGTCAACTATTTCCTTCTCACTGTATTAGGCATAGCAATTGTTGTTTCCATTGGCTATCGGATTCACCGAAAAGAGTGGGTGAAACAGACGGATGCTTTTCTACTCATTGCGATCGTATTTACCTATATGTTCATCAGGGCACCGTGGAGTTACGGTCCCGGGGGCTGGATCAATGATAGGATCCATCTCTATATTCTGCTGATGTTGGCAGCCTGGTTAATTCCAGACATGCATAAACTCCCTCGCTACGGTATCGCAGCGTGTCTTATCGTTTTCAGTCTACTCCATTTTGGAAGAACGGCTTATGACCATGGACGCATTGCACCAGAGATTGCCGAGCTTGTCTCTGGAGCGCGTCTGATAGAACCGCATACGACATTTAGGCATCGCAGCCCAGATTGGCATAAATCGGATGCGATGGGGAAAGTTAAATATGTTACACCGTTTGTGCATTCCACAGCATTTTATGGTGTATATGCTGATGATATAGTGCATCTCCTTAACTATGAAGCCCACTTTGACTATTTTCCAGTAAACCGTAACAACCAAGAAAGCGTCGAATTAAATTATATCACCGAAGATTACATCGTCGCTTGGTTCTACCCAGAATCTGAGGATTTTGCAGACGTTAAGCGCAATTACGACATCATCCATGAGACAAAAAATCTCAAACTCTTCAAAAGGAAACTTGCACCAGGCCCTGTACACGACCTCTGGAGTCAGTCAGAAACAGGAAACCTTGTCATCCGTTTCGATATGCAACCCACTAACGGTCAAACAGCACCGAATCATCACCCTATCGGACCAAAGACAATGTACGAGACCGGTAAATTCGGGTGGGACACTGAGTGGAATCATAGGGATTCGCGAATCGATGCCAAGAGAATCTCACCGCGTGAAGCCTACAATGGACCAGCGAGTGCGGGTCCGTTAGCAAGGGATGCTATCTGGGGGAAAGAAGATGCTGCTTTCAAGCTCGATCTGCCCAAAGGCACGTACCGTGTAACCAACACCTTCTCTGGTGCAAAAAACGCTACACATACAGTCAACCTAATAGCAAACGATACACGAATCCTCAAAAATTTTATTGTAAAGGCAGACAATGAAGAGAATAAGCATTCCTATACAGTAGAAGTCACCGACGGTTACCTTACCCAAGTCATCTTCACACCCCAAAAACGGGTACAGATTGAACGTGAAAGAAACAGCAAAAACCATTTTTGGATATGGAACGGTTGTACAGTTGAACAGATAACCACCGAAACAGAATAACCTGCTACTTACAAATTCTATCGCAGATTATCACAAATCTCAAAGGAGAATTGATTGAATGATTAAACCACATGGCGCCGAAACCTTAAACCCACTCTACGTTTCGGATGATGCCCAGCGTGCGGAACTGATAAAAGCGGCGGAACAACTTCCGTCTGTCTTGCTCTCTTCTGGTGCAGCTGCCTCAGCCGTTATGCTCGCATCAGGTTACTTTACACCGCTCACGGGTTATATGAACATCGCTGAAGCGACAAGTGTCGCCGCGGATATGAAATTGCCGAACGGCCTCTTCTGGCCTGTCCCCGTGATGAACATTGTTCCGTCCGAACAGCTCACAGATGCAGTAAAGAACGCTGACAGCATCGCGCTCCGCGATCCGAACGTTGAAGGCAACCCGCCACTCGCGATTATGAAGGTTTCGGCGATTGAAACGCTCTCAACAGCACAGAAACAACTTCTCATTGAAAAGACCTTCGGAACCACCGACCCCGAACATCCGGGTGTCCCTGCTTTTGCGGATGTCGGAGATAACGTCCTTTCAGGTCCGATCGAAGTGTTGAACTACTCTTACTTCCGAGAAGATTTCCCGGACACCTTCCGCACAGCCGTCGAGATTCGTGAGGATATCGCTGCGCGCGGGTGGGATACAGTCGTCGCTTTCCAGACACGGAATCCGATGCACCGTGCCCATGAAGGACTCTGCAAAATCGCACAAGAGGCAG
>JAPPDN010000087.1 GCA_028824575.1 Candidatus Poribacteria bacterium
CTCACACGTGAACAAGGTAGAGTCATCCGGGCGCGAACAGGGTTTTATGACGTTCAGCACGATGATGTTACCCTACGATGCACACTCCGCGGCACACTCAAACGGAGACATCGCTCAGCAACTGGACGCAGAATATATGCAGATCCAGTGGCTGTCGGGGACAAAGTTATCTTCACGCAACTTGATGCCGAGGAAGGTGTAGTAGAGGATATTCTGCCCCGTCAGACGAAGTTCTCACGGCAATACGCAGGAAGGCAGGGCGACATCGAACAGGTTATTGTTGCCAATGCAGATCAAATCGTAGCCGTCGCATCTACATTCATGCCGCCCCTTAATTTTCGGACACTGGATAGATTCCTAATCTTAGCTGAAGCCGGTGACATGGACGCAGTCATATGCCTCAATAAGATGGATTTAGTGGACGCAACCCAACCGGAGGAATTTACCGAGACTTTTACTAATTATGAGAAGTTGGGCTATCAAGTGCTCTATACCAGTATCCATAAGCCTGAAAGTTTAGACGCGTTTCGACGCGCCTTAAGGAACAAATTTAGTGTTATCATCGGGGCGTCCGGTGTAGGAAAGTCCAGCCTGCTGAACGCGATTCAACCCAATTTAGGCTTGCGAACCGGTGAAGTCGGCATCAAAACCCAAAAGGGACGGCATACAACGACGCTCGTTGAACTCTTTGCACTGGAAATTGGCGGTGAAGTCGCGGACACACCGGGGATCCGAGAGGTTGGCTTGTGGGGAGTGGATACCGAGAGCTTAGAATACTATTTTCCTGAGATGGAACCGCATCTCGGTCAATGCAAATACAGCGACTGCGCCCACGTTGCGGAACCCGATTGTGCTATCCAGGATGCTGTTGAAACCGGCGAGATACATGCAGAGCGGTATCGGAGTTACGTAGTATTACGAACAGGTGAAGCGGCAGAGTTCTAATTTTACAATCTATCTCATAAATCGTGGGAGAGCTTTGTAAGCCCGATTTACGATGCCCGCGCTCGGGTAAATTTTGACAAATTGTATTTATGAGACACTCTAAAATCGTGGGAAATGTTTACGCGCGTAGTCCAATCGCTCTGGTACCCCGATATCAATCCAACTTGCATCCGTTTGTAGTGTATAAAGGTTAGAAACTGACGAAAAAACGTCGCGTTCCATAGAGAAGGTTTCCTGTCCCTTTGGAAATGCGTCGGCAATTGTTGCATTGAAGAGATACACTCCACCATTGATGTATCCGGCAGAACAAGTCGGCTGTTTCTCACGAAACGCCAAAATCTTTCCATCGTTATCAGATACAATTTCGCCATACGGACGGATATCTGATACATACACACTTAGAAGCACACCCGCCATACCTTGGTGAAAGCGGTTTAACATATCTCGGAGTGAAAAGTCCGCAAGTAGGATATCGCCGTTCAGCACAAAAAACGGGGACGTATCAATCTGTTTCATCGCGTTCAGAATCGCGCCACCTGTCCCAAGCCTCGTCTCCTCTTTGGCGTAACGGATACGGATTCCAGCGTAATTGACACCCACCCGCTCATAGAGTACATCGTGCAGATGTCCAGACGCAAGGACGACCGCGGTAACCCCTGCTTCTCTCAACAATCGGATCTGCCACTCCAACACTGTTTTCCCAGCGATCTTCAGCAAAACCTTCGGAACAGTTTTCGCGGCTTCACCGAGTCGAGTCGCAAGACCACCACACAGAATAATGGCTTGCATCGTTACGATTCCTTTGAATATGCTTGTAGCATAGCCTGTTAGGCTGTGCATCTTTGATTGTCAGAATCAGGATTTTCGGGATTTATAGGATAAAACCTCTTAACTGGTAACTGACAACTGATAACTGATAACTAATTTACACCGATCTATGGCCTGCGAAGCCGCGTGGGTTTTCAAAAGCATCTACCCACATATCACACCATTCTTGGTGTTCAGCCAAGATGGTTTCAGGTTTTTTTCGGCTGCGTACGATGAAATCAGGATGCGCTGTCCGTCCCGTGTGCTGTCCTGTGGTCTGATAGCGCAAATCCAACGACCAGCGACACCGGTTGGACGTGTTCGGTTCTGAACGATGTGGCGTAAAACGGCTCAATAAAATAAGGTCGCCTCGGTAACATTCCAGCATGAGCGGTTCAACATCCGGCATTAACTCCGGTTTGATCATTGTCCCGCCCTCTTTCTGATGGGTCAGATAACCCTTCTCTTCAGTAATACCCGGCAATGCCTGAAGACATCCCATTTCTATTGTGCTATCACCTAACGGCAACCAACACGTGACAATCTCGGAACCTTCTGCCTCTGGCATCATGACCCCAGCATCTTGATGCCACGGCACACCGCCTGCCCAACTTGCGTTCCCATCTACAACCGGTGGTTTCGCACGCAGGTGCTGAATCGGATTGCAGGTAATCTCCGGGCCAACAATGCCTTCAATGACATCTAATAAATTATCATTCTTCAGAAATTCAAAGATAGCTTGACCGCGGTAGTGCATAATATCCAACCCGCCTGCCATCTCGCCGGACTGTGCGAGCAACAGTCCAAAACGCCTATCGAAAGGCTCATCTTCATGCAAGTTCTCGATTTTACCCTCCTGTTTTAAGGCGAGGGCACGTTCCGAAATCCAGTCTGAAATCTCGTCAATCACTGGCTGGAGGTCTTTATCCGTCAGGGCATTTTTGACGATCAGCACGCCTTGTGTCCGATAAGTTTTGCACTGCTCTTGCGTGAGTCTCATAAGAAAATTTCTCCATCTTAAGGGATGCGGTTCTGCGTTCGAAGGTTAAAAAGAAAACGTAAGCCCAAACAACGTGCTGGGCTGGCTCTAAGTCAAGGAATGTCAAAGCATCCAGCCCATTTCACTGAACCGCAAGGAAAAATTAAAAATATAAAAAATGTTGTAAATATGATACCATATCAGGGAAAATTCAACAAGGAGCATTATGGCAATGAAAGGCAAACAGATTGTGATGCCAGCGAAGCGTTCAGCAACGCTGGAAGATTTTGAACTCGATGAAACCCTCGCACCAAACCAAATCTTATTGAAAACACACTATAGCTTGATTAGTCCCGGGACCGAAGGCGCAGGGTATACCGGACTTGAAAGCGGCACGCGGTTCCCACACGGCTCCGGCTATACAGCGATCGGTGAAGTGCTCAAAGTTGGTGAAAATGTAACGAAATGTGCCGTTGGGGATCTCGCTTTCTGTTATGGTCCGCACGCCTCTATCACTAAAACGGAAGCAGTGCTTTTGGCGTTCAAACCGCCTTTAGATATAGACGAAAAACTGGTGCCGTTTGTCCGAATGGCAACGGTGGCAATGACCTCCCTGCGCGTGTCATCTGCTGAATTTGGGGATACTGTTGCCATTATCGGCTTGGGGCTGGTCGGCAACTCCGCATCACAACTTTTCAATCTGGCGGGTATGAAGGTTATCAGCATTGAGCGAGTGCCACGACGCCTTGAAATCGCCCAGCAGTGTGGTATTCAACATCTCATTAATCCTGACGAAGAGGATGTGTTGGAGCGTGTCATAGCGTTGACGAATGGGGAAAAGGCGGCAGTCACCGTCGAAGCGATTGGAAACCCACGGCTCGTCGAAACGGCGTACCAATTGACTGGCAGAAAGGGCGAGGTTATCTTACTCGGTTGACCGCGTGGCGAATACATCACCAATGCAACGGAAATCCTAAACTATAGCCACAGCATCGGTTTAGGCGCAATTACACTCAGAAGTGCGCATGAGTGGGTCTATCCAACAATGCACTCTGGCGAATCGAAGCACTCACTTGAACGCAACTCCCGCTTGGTGTATTCGCTGATATGTGAAGGCAAGTTCAAAGTAGAAGAATTGCTAACACACGTCATTGACCCAGAAGATGCACAATCCGCCTACGATGGATTGACAGATCGGAAAGATGAATACTTAGGCGTGATCATGGATTGGACTTAGTATTTTGAAAATCTCACGCGAAGCCGAGCTGAACCGAGCGTTGACTGATGCCAGAGAATTGCAGCACCTTGATCCAGTATCCCGAGGAACTTCGAGCGAAGGCTACTGCTCCGCTCTCGCTGCCTTTGCCGCCTTGAAGTGTCGCACCGCCGCTTCAAACTTGTCGCGGCACCCCGGGTTGCAGAACCCAACGACCTGACCGTCGTACTCGGTCAGCGAGTCTGCCTGGACCGGTTTACCGGACCAAGGGCAGGTTTCGTTGAGGCAGTCGGCGATGTCGAGATCCGTCATCCCGTCTTTCTCGGAAAAAACCTGTTTTGGGTTCTGCAAATTTCTGTTCCTCCTTGTATGCTTTACGCATATCTGCAATTTTAAATCGGCCACCGATCTTGGAATTGGGTGACCATTGCTTCAGGGGCACCGTGCTGTGCCAAGAAATCCACAAACGCTTGGTAGAGTCGGCGTGCCTCTGATGTGTCGGATTCAAATCGGTTATTCAGTTGTGCAGGATCAGAAGGTAAATGGAATAAAGACTTCGGAGCACCGCGGTTCTCCAAAAGGAGAGACCACGTACCGTCGGTGATGCTCCCATGTGGGCTGCCACCATCCGGACTCCAGCCACCGACCCAAGCACCGTGCGTGACCGCATATTCACGTCCGGTGTCGGTATCCCCCATGATAGCAGGTAGGAGACTGTTGCCTTCCACCTGTGCCCCGCGTTCTGCCCCGAACACATCAATGACAGTCGCAGGAATATCAGCAATACTCGCAAGCGCGTCTGTATGGCGTGGTGTTGCTTCAGGATGATAAACCAGCAGCGGAATGTGGACAATCTCTTCATACATGCTGAGGTTCTTAGCAAGCAGCCCGTGCTCGCCCAATAGGAAGCCGTGATCTGCCATGAAAATAATCATCGTATTTTCGGTCAACCCCATGTACTCAATTTTCCGCAGCAGCTGCCCGATCCAATTGTCAACCAGCGACGCTTCTGCCCGGTAAAGCGCGTTGAGGCGTTCCGTCTCACGTTCATTCATCGGATTGGGACCGTAAGGCGGGTAGATTGGTTCGGGTCCGTCGTAGTCGCTCGCATCGAAACGCTTTAGGTACCATTCAGGAGCATCCCACGGTTCGTGTGGATCGAAGGTGTCTACCATCAAGTAGAAGTTTTCGTGTTGATAGTTCCGCTCTAACCAATCGCAAGCCGTTTGCACAGTCTGGGCGACAAAAGTATCCGCCTCCGTTTGTCGAAAG
>JAPPDN010000100.1 GCA_028824575.1 Candidatus Poribacteria bacterium
TGGAATCCAGAGCAAAGAGGCTACGCACACATTGATTTTTATCTTGGCAACTGTAGTGCCTATAGGAATGCGGGGAGCCCCGGCAAGGGCAGCCATTCGGGAAGCGGTATCGTTCTTGCACAAGTGGACGGCGCAATTATTGAGCACTGTCGCGCCTACGAAAACGGAAATTTAAACGATTACGAAGGCGGTGGTCCCGTCGGGATCTGGGCTTGGGATGCCAACCGTGTTGTGATTCAATTCAACGAATCTCATCACAACCGAACGGGCAGCAGTAAAGATGGTGCGGGATTTGATCTCGATGGCGGCGTGACGAATTCAGTCGTTCAGTACAACTATTCCCACAACAACGATGGTGCTGGGTATCTACTGGCACAGTTTGAAGGTGCGCGTCCGTTTTACGGTAACGTCCTCCGCTATAAACTAAGTGTGAACGACGGCAGACGGAATCGTTATGGCGGTATCCACCTCTGGTCTACGGGTGCGAACGGTGGCATCACGGACACAGTGTTTTATGCGAATAGTATCTACACGGCACAATCTGCTGATGGTAACCCTGCTGCGGTTGACTGTATGAGCGAAGGGATCCGTAACATCCGTTTTTACAACAACCGTTTCCAAACGGATGGAAAGGCAGTGTTCGTCCGCGGTGAGACAAATCAGGGTGCAATGTTTAAAGACAACACCTTTGATGCAGATTGTAGGTTTCCGAAATTTCCCATTGGCGATATGACACCCTCCTATTTCACTGAATCCTATGAAAAAAGTGGTTCAAAAACGCTTCAGCAGCGACCTTAACACAGACGTGCGCGTTCGGATTGGAAGGTTGGCGTTCTTGTCGTAGATCGGCAATTGTCATGCCGTTCGTCAAAGTGCCAGCGGTTTCGACCTGTACATAGGTATCAACGCTCTCAAAGTAGTCTGGATGTGTGAGCATGCCAATTGGGAGCGCATCGTGGATATGGAAGCCCCAAAATCCGACGTGTTGACGATAAAATTCCATACAGGCGTGTGTGGAGTCCTTGAGGAAATTGGAAATCTTACTCTCTCGTTTATCGACTTCGGCGTGCAATCGTTCACCTGTTAAGATAACTTGATGCGTTGCGTCAAGTGGCGCGATGTGGACAGGCACACCGAAATGGAAAACCTCATCGGCTGCATGTGGATCGACGAAGATGTTGAATTCTGCCGTTAATGTGACGTTGCCGTATGCTTCAAAAACACCACCCATCACAACAATTTTCTGAAGCCGTCGCATCTTGGACGCGTCTTTGCGGATTGCCTTCGCGATGTTCGTCAGTGGACCTAACGTTACAATAACCAACTCATCTGGGTAGCAGGATACCATCTCAAGAATGAGATCAACCGCGGACATTGATGAGACCTCTGTGTTGGCAGGCGGATACAATAGGTTTCCATCGGCATTGCACAGTTGGCTGGTATTACCTAAACCGTCTTCACCGTGGACGTGTGCTGCCGTCACGAGCGCTTTGACGAGCGGTTCTGCCTCACCTTGAGCAATAAGGGGAAACACATCGAGATCAAGCACGCCAAGGATTGTGAGCAGGTTTTCTGTCGCTTGCGCGACAGGGGCATTTCCGCAAACAGTCGTTATTGCCTCTACTTGTAATTCAAGGGAGTGCATTGCCAGAAGGATCGCGAAAGCATCGTCTACCCCCGGGTCTGTGTCTATAAGGATTCTTTGCATCTTCTGCCTTTCTATAGGATGGGTTCTTGTGTTTTATATTTCCTTTAGCGATTTTAGCACTACAAAACAATTTTGTCCAACCCATTTTCCAAGCAAGGGCAAACGTAAACAGATCGTCGGCACTTGTCTCCTTTTACTCACTATTTTTTCTGCCCCGCTCGCGGCACAGGTGAATATTTTCACAGGCGAAACGATGCGACAGATACGATTGGAACCGGGTTGGTATAACAGTATTAACTTGGATTTGACTTATCGTACTGGCAATACAGATCTACTGACTGCACGCACCCGATTTCGTTCGGATTATCTGTCAAAGACGTATCACGGCTTTATTTTTGGAAGCCTCCAGCAAGGAAGAAAAGGGGGAGCATTTTTCATCAATAAGGGCATGGCACATGCACGTATTATCCGAAGTCTGAGGCAGCACGTCCTTTTTGAATCCTTTATTCAGAAACAATTCAACGAATCTATCCGCTTAAGTGATCGAAATTTAGCAGGCGGTGGGGTTCGATTCGCCTTGCATCCACCAAGTTCCAAATTTAATCTCTATCTCGGTATCGGTGCAATGTGGGAACACGAACGCATCAATGACACAGATATTGGCGAAATTACAACCCATATCATTCGGTCAACCAACTATATCAATTGGACTGGACAGTTGGATGAACGGATTACAACAAGCGCGACGGGGTACTACCAGGTCCATACGCGGCGTTTCCGAGATTATCGCGTTCTTTTCGAGGGAAGCCTAACATTCCGCCTGACAACGAAATTAGCGTTCCCGCTTCGGATAAATTTCCGATACGATAATGAACCACCAACCGGTATCCGTAAACATGATGTGGAAATTTTTAATGGATTGCGGTATACTTTTTAATGGTTATCAGTTATCAGTTATCGGTTATCAGTTAAGAGGCTCTTGTGGCAGTTGCGAATTCTGCCCATTCCACAAATATCTCGGGGCTGATAACTTATACGTTTAAAAAAGGAGTTATCTGATGAAAAAAGCAAAAATCAACGTTTGGCAAATAGGAACGATAATCTGTATGGGTGTGTTTCTCATAACACTGTCAAATATTGGATGGGCAGATGGGCATCTCGAAATTAAGGAGAAGGAGCAGAAGCTTGTCTTAAAGGGCAAAATTTCTGAAGCTCTTGGTGAATACGATTCACATTTGAAAGGAGCCGTTGAATACCTTGTTTGTGGACGCAACGGCAAGGAATATGAGAGCATTATCGTCGTTGATGCAACAGCGAAAGAAATTTACGATGCGCTTGAAAAACTTGGTATTGCGGTAGGTACGCCGCCCGGCTATGATGAAGAAAAAGATGAACCAACCCCAGCAAAAGGGACCGAATTTCTTATCTATGCTGAATGGAAGATCGGTGACAAAGCGAAAAAAGTCCGTGCCGAAGATTTAATTTTCAATGTGAAAACCCAAAAGCCGATGCAACAGGTCGCTTGGATCTATTCCGGTTCGCGCGTAGTCGCAGACTTGGATAGTGATGACGAGGATGCGATGATACCGCAAGCATTTATGAGTAATGACCTTGTCGCCTTAAAGCGGTTTGATGCAAGCGCGCTCTTCCAAAATCCGCTTCTCGAATCGGAGGAGGAGAACATCTATAAAAAGAACGATGCCTTGCTGCCAAAACTTGGGACACCTGTCACACTCACAATTGAGGTTAACCGAAGAATGCAACTGTTTGTGCTAATCAGTGGGAAGGTCCAAGGCGTGGGATTCCGCAATTTCACACAGATGAATGCTAAGCAACTCGGTATCAACGGCTATGCTAAAAATTTACCAAACGGTCAGGTGGAAGTTGTCGCAGAGGGTGACAAGTCGCAGTTGGATGCGTTAGTCGCTTTGTTAAAGAAGGGGCCGCGCTTTGCGAGAGTTGATTCGCTTGATGTTGACGAGCGTCCCTTCACAGGGGAATATAAGACTTTCGGCATTCGGTATTAAACCATGACGCGTACGTCGTTCCCGTTCATATCTGGAATCCTCCTTGCCGCAGGACTTTCCACTCGGATGGGGGAACCGAAGCAGCTGCTCCCTTTTGGGGGAAGCACTATTGTTGAAACCGTCGTGGACAGTATGCTCGGTGCCAAATTCGACGAGGTTATCGTCGTCGTCGGACACCGCGCCGAGGAGATTCAAACGCAGCTCGGAGCACGTCCTATCAAAACCGTTTTTAACCGTGATTATCGCGAGGGTATGTTAACCTCCGCGCAGACAGGTGTCCGATCACTTGAATCAAGCGAGGCATTCGCGCTCATGCTTGTCGATCAACCTTTCATCACATCCGCGCTGATTGATCAAGTTGTTGATGCATATCGGCAAACAGAGAAAGGAATCGCCTTACCGAGTTATAATTATAAGCGCGGTCATCCGGTTATCTTCGATCAGAAATATGCCCGCGATATTCTGGCACTCACTTCGGAAAGTGGCGGCGTGCGAACACTTTTTAAAAAGTATGGCGATGATATTCATTATGTTACCGTAGATACAGATAGTGTGCTACGGGATATTGATTACCGCGAAGATTATGAACGCGCCCTGCAGGAAAATTGAAAGGTTGCCACGTAAATACACGAGGGAGAAAGAAAAATGAAAGAGCCTCGCAAAGACGCACCAGAAATTCCCGAATCAATACCGACCACCGCGACACTGGAAGAATTTCTTGAGAACGATGTCCCAGGCTATGAATACACTGACGGCAAATTAGTCCTGAAGTCACCGCCAGAAAGGCACCTCCCGATTCCCACGACGATGACAGCGGAAGAATTTCTTGAGAACGATGTCCCAGGCTATGAATACGCGAAAGGAGAATTAATACCGATGTCACCAGCGACGAGAAGACACGGTAAGATCAGCGCAAAGGTTATCTGGCATCTGTCCTCACATGTTTACGAAAATGGGTTGGGGGAATTGTATACCGCAGAAACGATATTTCAGGTTGGCGATCGCATGATGAAGCCGGACGTGGCTTTCGTTTCAACCGCCCGCCTCGATGTCGACGAAGATAAAGCGTTCCCGATCCCGCCCGACCTGGCAATTGAGGTAATATCGCCATCAGATGTCCATTCGCGTGTTACCCGGAAGGCGTTGGACTATCTGAACGCTGGCACCTATCTCGTCTGGGTCCTTGACTCTGTTTCTAAAACGGTGACGGTGTATCGTTCTGAAAGCGACATTGAGATACTTACGCACGAAGCCACGTTAACAGGTGAGAATATCGTGCCAGGGTTCGCCTGTCCCGTGGGACAACTGTTTGAATAAAGTAAGTTCGGTATAATACCTTCAAAATTTGTCAATATCAAACGGAGTTTATTTTACATTTTACACAATGTTTACATCCATCGAAAACGTTCAAAACGCTTGTGAAAAACACGCGTATATCGCTGATAAGGGTTTAGCGACAACGCTCTACCTCGCGAAAAAAAAAAAAAAGCCTATCTTTCTCGAAGGCGAACCCGGCGTCGGCAAAACAGAAGTCGCT
>JAPPDN010000271.1 GCA_028824575.1 Candidatus Poribacteria bacterium
GTATTTGCTCGGGGGCTCACGCGTGGTGACGGCGAATACGGCGAAGATATAACAGACAATTTGCGAACGATCCGTTCTGTGCCGCTGCGGCTTGTTGAAACAAAAACAATGTTCCCCCCGGTGTTAGAAGTCCGTGGTGAAGTCTTCATCCCGAAGGATCGGCTCAATGACATTAACGTGCAGCGCGGGGCAGCAGGAGAACCGCCTTTCGCGAATCCTCGGAACGCTGCTGCTGGCTCGCTACGCCTGCAAGATGCGTCTATCACTGCTTCTCGTCCGTTAGATATTTTCATCTATACCCTCAATTACGCGGAAGGCGTTGAATTCGCAACGCATACGGAATCGCTCGAACTGATGAAGCGTTGGGGATTGAAGTGCAATCCGCATACTGACTGCCATAAGTCAATAGATGAGGTTCAGCACTACTATGAACAGTGGGTAGAAAAACGTCACGATCTCCGTTATGAGACCGACGGTATCGTCGTAAAAGTTGACCGTTTCTCCTACCAACATGAACTCGGAGCAACCTCTAAATACCCACGCTGGGCAATCGCCTACAAGTTCAATGCGCAGCAAGCCATCACGACTATTGAAAGAATAGATGTCCAGGTTGGACGCACGGGGGTTCTGACACCTGTTGCGATTTTGGAGCCTGTGACACTCGCGGGTGCGACAATTACGAACGCTACCCTGCACAACGCTCAAGAAATTGAAACCAAAGACATTCGTATCGGGGATCGGGTTGTGCTTGAACGCGCTGGGGATGTCATCCCTAAAATTGTTGAGGTGCTGACAGCAGAACGTACCGGCAATGAAACCGCTTTTGAATTCCCGGATCGGTGTCCAGTGTGTGATACGCCCGTCCAACGTACAGAAGCGGAGGTCGCGGTCCGGTGCGTCAACGTATCGTGCGTTGCACAACTGAAACGTCAAATTGCGCACTATGCTTCGCGCAATGCACTCCAAATCGAAGGTCTCGGTCCTGCTACAATTGATCAATTAGTGGATAAAGAGTTAGTGTGTGATGTTGCCGATCTTTACACCTTAGAGGTAGACGCGTTGAGCAAACTCGACCGGATGGGTGTCCCGTCGGCACGTAACCTTGTCCATCAAATCGAACAGAGCAAGACAGCACCAGTAGAGAAGGTGCTTTTCGGACTCGGCATCTTTCATGTCGGAGAGACTGTCGCCGAGCTGCTCATTGAACGCTTTTTATCCTTAGACGCGCTTAGCACAGCAACACTGGAAGACATTGAATCGGTAGACGGTATCGGTCCGCAGATCGCGGAAAGCGTTGTTAACTTCCTTTCACAAAATCAGCCGTTGCTTGACAAATTGCGGGCAGCCGGCTTACACTGTTTTACGGTAGAAGCAGACGCTACCCGTATAGAAATCGCGGTGACTGATAGTTTCTTTAGCGGAAAGACATTCGTTGTTACGGGGAGTCTTGAAGGTATGACGCGCACAGAGGCATCTAAGGAGATTAAGGCGCGGGGCGGTAAAGTTACGTCAAGTGTGACGAGTAAGACAGATTACCTTATCGCTGGGGAAGGCGCTGGTAGCAAATATACCAAAGCCGTAGAATTGGATATTCCGATTCTGACAGCAGCAGATTTCTCTGAAAAACTCCAGCAAGGCGACGTGTAACGGATATCCCACGCCTTGCGTCTAAGTATATCTACGAATTTCTGCTCCGCCGATGCCTAACCTCAGCACCCTTAAGTTCCTGATTCAGACGAATAGTAATAGGCACACGATTCGCGTAAACGACACTCTTGACAGCTCGGCGTTTTCTTGCGACATACTCTCGCACCGTGCCCAACTATTAACGCATGATATTCGTTAAAAAGATCCACATCGTGGGGGAGGTTATCCATAAACATGGCGCGAAGTTTCGCGTAATTATATTTCCCTTCAATCCAGCCTAACCTCGAAAAAAGCCTGTAAGTATACGAATCAACGACAAAACTCGGTTTACCCGCGGCGTAAAGGATAATCGTATCCGCTGTTTCGGGACCGACACCGTAGATAGAGAGGAGTTCTTCGCGTAATTCAGGGACATCTTGCCGAAACATCACATGCAACGGACGCTCCGTGATGTAATCCACAAATGCGCGCACCTTCTGTGCCTTCATGCGAAAGTAGCGCGACGGTCGGATCAATCGTTCCAATGCAGCTTGGCTAATAGAAGCGATCTCTTCGGATGTAAAGGCACCAGCGTTTCTGAGATTCTCCATCGCTTTTTCGACATTGCGCCACGATGTGGCCTGTGTTAGAATTGCACCGAGTGCCACTTCAAACGGTGTGTCTGCGGGCCACCACTTACGGTTCCCGTGTTGGGCGAGGAGTTGGTTATAGAGCGTATATAGTCTTTCGGTAAGGTTATCTTCATACAGAATTTGCATAAGTAGAAAGTCCTCAATATCATAAGGGGAAAATCATGGATTTAAGTTTTAGCACCAGCGCGGGCAACGGCGGTTGGAGCCTTGCCGAATGCGCAGTGTGGGCAAAAGAAAACGGATTTGATGCAATCCGTCCGAACGCCACTGGCACTTTTGAACCGAGTGCCATTATACAATCCGGTGGCGAAGCAGTCAAGGAAATTTTGGATGCCAACGGTATCTACCTCGCCGCCTTGACCTCTCACTGTAACCTTCTCGATGACGACGCAGAAAAACGGGAGAGTGCCCGTGACACACTGATGCAGGCAATCGAAGCGACACACATCCTCGGTGCCCCAGTGGTAGTGACGTATGCGGGGAGTCCTGTAAGTTGGCACTTTTACGGACAATTCTCTTCGGAGCCGGGAAACCCGGGTGACCGTTCAGTTGAACTCGTTGGACAGTTCGAGGAGATGTGGAGACCTGTCGTCCGCTTTGCTGAAGAGAAAGGCGTGCAGCTTGCGTTAGATTGTGCCGTCCGGATGGGTAACATCGCTTGTAACCCTGAAATGTGGGAACGTATCCTCAATGCGATTCCGTCAGATTCACTGGGGTTGTCTTGCGACCCGTCACATTGGTTATGGATGGGGATTTTACCCGCTGAGGATGCGATCCGTATGTTTGACGGCAAGTGGTATTATGCAGATGTGAAGGATTGTGAAATCAGTCCGCACATGAAATTTCGACAAGGAATTATCGGGAACTGGTGGTGGCAATATCGGGTACCCGGACGCGGACAATTAAATTGGGGTACAATCACTGGTGCGCTGCAGGAATCCGGTTATGATTATGTGTTATGTGTCGAAAACGAGGATCGAGGTGCCCCTGGATTAGACGGCTTCGCCCTCGGTGGTAGGTATCTTCGGCAATTTCTTTAATAGTTATTAGTTTTCAGTTTGCCTCGCAGTGAGAGTTTTCAGTTTGAAATTGATTGGGATTTGTGTTAATCTACAAGCATATCTATTCTGCCTGAAATGACGACTTAAAAAATGGAAAAGCAGTTACAACCGAAATCACATAGAATAGCGATTCTTGCCGAAGGCTCGTTTGGTGTCCTCGAATCGAAGACCGCCACAGTTCTTGTGCGTTATCTGCCCGACAACGTGGTGGCAGTCATCGACAGCGACAATGCGGGACGGGATGTTAGCGAAGTTATTGAGATTGGGGAAGGCATTCCGATTGTCCATGATCTCGCTGAGGCGATGCGATTCAATCCGACGATGCTTGCTATCGGCATTGCGCCGCCGGGTGGCGAATTGCCACATCCTTGGCGCGCAATCCTCCACGAAGCGATACACAACGGCTTACACGTTATGAGCGGACTCCACCAATTCCTGAGCGAGGACGCGGAACTCTCGGAACTGGCATCGGCACACGACGTGCTGCTATGGGATGCCCGAAAACCGCCTGCCGATCTACCCGTCGCGACGTGCAAAGCCGATGAGGTTGATGCTACGGTTATCCTGACTGTCGGTTCAGATTGCCGTGTCGGGAAGATGCTATCTGGTATAGAGGTGACACGCGCTGCGCGGGAACGTGGTGTGAATGCCGAATTTTGTCCGACGGGACAGAATGGGATTATGGTCTGGGGTTGGGGGATTGCGATCGATGCTGTCGTCTCTGATTTTACTGCTGGTGCCGCGGAGGAGATTGTGCTGGCGGGTGCGAAAAATCACGAGCTGCTTATCGTTGAAGGGCAAGGTTCGTTGGTGCATCCTGGGTACTCCGGTGTAACGTTAAGTCTGCTGCACGGGAGTCTACCGGATGCGATGATCTTTTGTCATCAACCCTCGCGCGATACAGTTGCGCGGTACACGGTGCCGTTGCCATCACTGACGGAAATGATTGCGCAGTATGAGACGTTGGCTGCGCCGATAAAACCTGCTAAAGTGATTGGGTTGGCGTTGAATTGCTTTGATTTGTCCGAGGATGAGGCACGCGAAGCAATTCAACAGGCAGAGGTGGAAACGGGGCTGCCAGCAACAGATGTCGTGCGGTTCGGGGCGGATAAACTCGTTGATGCGATTCAGAAAGTGCATAGAGAAATGAGGAGAGATTTCAATGAGCGAACCCAAAAAGATTGAAACATTAGAAATGCCCAAGTATCCAAAGGTCAAAATCGCTGTTAAGAATTTCGGGCCGATTGCAGAAGCCACAATAGACCTCCAACCATTGACAGTATTTGTCGGACCAAGCAACACTGGAAAAACTTACTTTTCTACGTTAATCTATGCGTTAGACGGCGTTTTTACAGGACACTCAAAATTCCCAGGGCGGTTCAAACGCTTAGGTATTCATGGTTTCAAGGACTTGTTAAATCAAAATTGGGATGCGATTCGCTCAATTCTCAAAAAACTAAACACATCTGATCAATCGATTAAGTTTTCAGATTTGCCACCAGAAATTCGTGCCAGTTTAGAGTCAGACCTCAAGGATCCGGAAAGCACAGCAAACGAGCTCAAGCGCTGCTTTGACTTAAATTCAATTACAGAATTGATTCGTTTAAAAAACGGTCAACGCAGTGAAATGAGCGTCTCTCTGGAGGTCAGGCGGGAAAATCAGCGTCTATGGAATTTCAATATAGAGGGCTGCGGGTCAAATTTTGCGGTACGTGGTTCAGTCAACGAAGATTTAATGATTTACGACAAAGACTCGTTGATCTCACATTCACATAAGGACCTTGACATTGATGATTTATTTTTTTGGGCCGCTATTGAATTAGACAGACATCGAGAAAAAAGATTCTATCTACCAGCCGCCCGAAGCGGT
>JAPPDN010000832.1 GCA_028824575.1 Candidatus Poribacteria bacterium
TGGGACTGGCCACGCCTTTACCACTGTTTTCCTACAACGACAGTGTATTCGGACGCTGTGCTATCCAGAAGGGGCAACTATCGAGGATGGCGGCGAACTTGCGATTATTCCCGGTGCACATCTCTATCGGATTCCGTACAAATGGAGCACGGAACGACCCGATGATGACGCTGCCATGAAAGCGGGCTGGCTGAAAGGCAAAATCCACGCCTTCACAGGGAAGCCGTTGGAAATCGTACACCTTTCACTACCGCCCGGAAGCATGGTTTCGTTTGTCCATCACATGCCGCATTATGTTGGCTATCGGAAGCCAGGGATACCCACCCGGTGGGGACTGCTTATGGCGTATCGAACGCCCGACTCAGAAGCAGATCCAGCCAAATGGACAAATGGGATTCCGACCCATTGGGTGGAACAGGCCGCGGCCCAAGGAAAACTACCCGCTGCGGCACAGCGTGTATTTGAGGCAGATAATCCCCTCGATATGCACTCACGGAGTCGTAACAAATAAGATTACCTTATACGGAGGTCCCACCTCAAGGTAGAAACCGGAAGATTTCGAGTCCGGTGTTTCCGTATGCAAGACGTTCCATTTTACCCGCCTTTACGCCAAAAGCCCATTTTCCTTGTACCATTGGGCATTTGGATACAAAGCCATAATGGATACCTCTAATTTTATTGTCCAGCGTTACTGTCCGACATCTGGATCCAGTTCCTTAGCTTTTTGAAAATCTACTTTTGCGGCTTCCTTCTGCCCAAGTGCCTCTTTCGCACGCCCGCGATTGTAGTAAGCTTCTGCAGACTCTGGGTTTATCTCAATGGCTTTATCAAAGTCGGTGATTGCGCCTTCCACGTCACCGAGAGCCAGCTTTGCGAGGCCCCGACCGCTATAAGCCTCGGCATCCCCTGGAGCAAGCTTGATGACGTGTGTCCAATTCTCAATTGCCTCTGTCAAGAGCTCTTGTGCCTTTTCCGCATTCCCCCGAGCGGCTTGAAATTCGCCAAGACTGAACCGCTGCTTCGCACGAGTGATGTAATCAGGGAGATTTTCCGGGTTGAGTGCTTTCGCTTTTTCAAAGTCAGTTTTTGCGACTTTATAGAACGTTTCTGCCTTCTCCGTATTGCCACGGGCAGATTCTAATTCACCAAGATCGTCATATAAAACCCCGCGATTATTATAGACACTAGCATACTTTGGATCTATCTGGATAACCTTATCATAGTCGGCTATCGCCGCTTTATAGAATGCTTCTGCCTTCTCCGTATTGCCACGAGCAGATTCCAAATCACCAAGATTGTAGTGTGACACACCGCGATTATTATAGGCATTGGCATGCTCTGGGGCGAGTTGGATAACCTTATCATAGTCGGCTATCGCCGCTTTATAGAACGCTTCTGCCTTCTCCGTATTGCCACGAGCAGATTCCAAATCACCAAGATTGTAGTGTGACACACCGCGATTGTTGTAGACATCAGTAGACTCTGGATCTATCTGGATAGCTTTATCATAGTCGGCTATCGCCGCCTCATAGAACACTTCTGCCTTCTCCGTATTGCCACGAGCAGATTCCAAATCACCAAGGTCATCATATAAAACCCCGCGATTGTTGTAGGCATCAGTATGTTCTGGATCAATCTTGATGGCTTTATCATAATCAACTATCGCCGCTTCGTTATTGCCAAGTTTGGACTTCGCTAATCCGAGATCGAAATAAATATTGAAAATTCTATCATTTATTTTTACGGCTTTATCATAATCGGCTATCGCTGCTTCATAGTTGCCAAGGGCAAATTGAGCGTCTCCGCGTTTGTGGTAAGGATAAAAAAATTGAGCGTTTATTTTTATGCCTTTATCAAAATTGGCTATCGCTTCATGGTAGTGATTCGCATTATATTTCATCTGTCCCTGAACAAATAATGCATACGCACGGATAAGTTCTCGCTTCTGCCATTTCGCTAAAGGTTCTGTTGCCTCCGACTGCCCAAGTAATGCCTTGAGTATACTTGCAGGGATAGCGTAACCGTAATTTTCATTTCCAGCGGCATTAATCCCTACGACTTGTCCACCACTACTACTTAGCACAGGGCTCCCACTACCGCCACTACCAATATAAGGGGTCATCCGGAGCCATTCATCACCATTGGGTGTACTACGTATCGTTCCTTTGATAGCTCTGTATTTTTTGTCAGGGTATCCCACCGCAACAACAGGTTCACCTCTTTGAATAGTTTCACTGTCACCGAGGGATAGCGGGATGCCTTCACCCACAATCTTTAGGATGACGAGATCATTTTCCGCATCAAAAGCAGTGACTCCCTCAACAGTCAAGATTTCCATTCTACCTCTGGGTTTGACGAAAACAGGACCGGGTTGGGCTACAACATGGACATTGGTTGCAACCTTGTCTTCCTTCACAAAGAAGCCGCTACCACTATAAAAGCCACCAGCCCAACTCATCACACGGACTGTAGAATTCTTAACTTTTTCGGATGTTAAATCCGCTGCTGACTCGTTAACATCGTCCGGATTGCTTAGTTGGATGTATTCATCGTGATCAGTGATGCCGTCGTGATACCACCTCTGTGCTTTCTCAGTATCACCGCGCGCGGACTCAATATCACCAAGTTTACATTTCACTTTTGCCTGATTTTTGTAAGCTTTAGCATACTTCGGATTAATCTTGATCGCTTGTATATAGTCCGCAATCGCCGCTTCATATAACGCTTCTGTTTTCTCCACATTTCCGCGGGTGGATTCTAACTCACCAAAGGCAGTCTTCGCAAACCCCCGATTGTTGTGGGTTAAGTCATCTGGATCTATTTTGATGGATTGCGTATAATCTTCAATTGCTCCTTCATATAAACGCTGTGCTTTTTTAGTATTCCCATGAGCAGCCTCGGATTTGCCAAGTCTAAACTTCGTCAATCCTCGATCATTGTAGGCTGAATCATCCTCTGGATTTACCTTGATGATTTGCGTAAAATCTTCAATCGCCGCTTCATATAAATTTTCTGTTTTCTCAGGGTTGCCGTGGGTCGATTCTAACTCACCAAAGGCCAACTTCGCGGCACCACGATTGCCGTAGAAATAAACATCCTCTGGATCTATCTTGATGGCTTGTGTATAGTCGTTAATCGCTGCTTCATATAAACGTTGTGCCGCCTCTGTATTCCCGCGGGTGGCTTCGGATTTGCCAAATTTGGCTCGCGCCGATCCTTGATTATTATAGGCATCAGCATCCTCCGGGTCAATCTCAATGGCTCTATTGAAATCAAGTATTGCCCCTTCAAAGTCGTCAAGAGATGCCTTGGCGGCACCGCGAAAATTATAGGTATAAGCATCCGCCGGATCAATCTCAATGGCTTTATCACAATCAACTATTGCCGCTTCATATAAACTTCGCGCTTTCTCAGCATTTCCATGGGCTTTTTCAGACTCGCCAAGTATGAACCTTATACCTCCGCGATTGCTATAAGCATCGGCATACTGAGCGTCAAGCTCAATGGCTTTATCAAGATCAACAATTGCATCAGTATAGTCACCAAGGTATGCCTTCACACTCCCCCGGAGGAAGTAAGCATCAGGGGCATCAGGATCTATTTTAATAACTCGCGTACAGGAAGCAATCGCGCTGTCATAGTTCCCAAGATGATCTTGAGTTCTTCCGCGCTCGTAGTAGGCACGGACATACGCAGGGTTGAATTCAATCGCTTTATTGAAGTCAACGACCGCGCCAGTATAATCTTCAGCACCGAATTTTTCTTTACCTAAACTGTAGTACGCCGCAGCGCGAACCTGTTTTCGCTGCTGCCACGCCGCCAAAGGTTCTATTGACATAGACGCGTCAAGCAATGCCGTAAGCGTGCTGGAAGGAACCGCGTACCTACCATACGGCACAATAACCCCGATGACTTGACCGTTATCGTTAAGGACTGGACTGCCATTAGTTTTTTTAGCAGTCGTTGTATTTAACCTGAGCCACCTGTTATTTTTTAGGATACTCTGTATGCTACTTTCCAAAACTTTGAATGCGCCATTAGGATAACCGGAGATAGAGACAAGCTCACCGATTTGAACCTTGTTCGCCAAAGGCAGTGGCTTGCCCTCACCTGTGAGTTTTAGGATGACAAGGCTATTTTTAGCATCAAATCCAACAACACCTTCTATTGTCCAATCTTTTTTCGTGTCTGGTGATTTTACGGAAACAGAACCAGTGTGGGCAACGACGTGAGTGTTCGTCGCAATCATGTCCGGTGCAATGAAGAACCCTGTACCTGATGCGTTTTCACTCTCAATCAATACGATAGAATCCCGTATTTTTTCAGATGCTAAGTCTATCGTTGGTGTAGTCGGTTTCTCGGAAACCAGCTGCTGGGGTGCCTGTGCACAAGAGATGAAAAAACTTAAGACGAAAAAAACGAATAAAAATTTGCTGTTTCGTTTCATGAATGGATACCTCTAATTTTATTGCCCGGAGTTACTGTCCAACATCTGAATCTAGCCCCTTAGCCTTTTGAAAATCGGCTTGTGCTGCCTCTTTTTGTCCAAGTGTCTGCTTTGCCCGTCCGCGATTATAAAAGGCTTCGGCGGACTCTGGATTTATCTCAACGACTCTATCAAAGTCGGCGATTGCGCCTTCCGCGTCACCGAGAGCCAGCTTTGCGAGGCCCCGCCCCCTATAGGCTTCGGCATCCCTCGGAGCGGACTTAATGACGTGTGTCCAGTCCTCAATTGCTGCTGCCAAAAGTTCTTGTGCCTTCTCCGCATTCCCGCGAGCGGCTTGGAACTCGCCAAGACTGAACCGCTGCTTCGCACGCGTGATGTAACCAGGGAGATTTCGCGGATTGCGCGCTTTTTTTCCGGCTTCTTTCTCCTTAAGAGCTTTTACCGCACGCTTACGCACGTAGGAGGCCTCAGCAGCAAATTCTGGGTTAAGTTGGATTGCCTTATCAAAATCGGCTATTGCCGCTTCGTGTTCACCCAAGGCAGCCTTTGCTTCTCCGCGTTTGTAGTAGGTATAGAGAGTCTCAGGATTTAGCTGAACAGCTTTATCAAAAGCAGCTATCGCCTCCTGATAGTGCCCCGCATCGTATTTAACTTTTCCCTGAACGTGGTAGGCATAAGCACGGATAGGGTCTCGCTTTCGCCACTCTGCCAAAGACTCCGTTGGTTTCGCCTCAGCGAGTAACACCTTCAGCACATTTGAG
>JAPPDN010000897.1 GCA_028824575.1 Candidatus Poribacteria bacterium
ATTCGCGCCGCGCCACTCGAAGTTCCCACGTGAGAGGACGTTTTGGTGCGCTTCTTTATAGACGAGTACACCTGTCGGCGTGAATATCTCAAGGTCAACGCTATCCGCAATTTGGGAAGCAGAGAGCCGATAGGCGAACGTCATCGTTTCGCCAGCAAGGCGCAGTGGGTTCGGATAGACTCGCGTTTCCTCAAAGGCAAGTGTTTCCGACTGAAGTTGTTCTACCCGCAACCGGTAAGAATCCACACTGCTGAATCCTTCCTCCGATTCTATAACGAGATAGAATGTGTCTGTCCTGTCAGGTTGATAGATGAGTTTCAATCCAGCGATCTCGGTAGCATTCTCGCCAGTAGCATACACTTCTCCCGTCGCCGCATGGAGAGATAACCGATATCTACTATTCGGTGGAATATCAGCCAATGTCACTAAAATAGTAATCCCACGGACCGCTTCCAGTTCGTAAACATCGCGTACATCGGTCGAATCGAAAATGAAAGACTCATAAGTTTCGCCATATTTGATAGGAAACGCTGTCACAATTGTATCATTCGGCTCGTAAGTGTCCCCAAAGGATACCAGTATCGGGATAGTTAGCCCTTCCGGTCCTATATTAGTAATCGAGATACCCGTAACAGTGCCATCGTTTGCGTTACTATTCGGTACGGTGCCAGGTGTAAAAGCTGTATGTCCGTCATCTAAAGAATAAGCCGCGCCATCCGTTATGGATTGCACATCTATAAATTCAGCCGCATCTTGTTGATAGATACCGAGGTGCTCAGGGTCTGTTGGATCTTCAAGCCATACCTGATGCGAGGCATCATAAGTGCCAACGGGGTAGGGCTGCGTTTCATCAATGTGCCAAATTAGGATACCTGATTCTGGTAGATAGGTATCAAAAGTTGCACCTGACATCTTGTTCCGATTTTCTATAAGAAAAAATTCCCGCGCTTCTCCGACCTCCGGATTTCTTGACGAATGGATATCGATTTTGAAAAGCCTATCGGTTTTGGGACCGAGTTCAAAACTGGGGACATCAATTTTCTGGTTTTCGGTTATCTCAACGGGTTGGATCCAACCGAGGCGCCCATTTTGAGGTCTCGCATCAAAATCCCATTTGAGATATCCCATGATATGGCTCGGTTCTAAGCCATTTCCGATCCCAAATTCTTCAGGACCTTGATAGGGACCGAAGGCACCCATTAGTCCCCATTTATGGTCGCGTGGTCCTCTAAAGACTTGATAAATATCAGGGGCACCGAAATCGTGAAAGAACTCATGAAAATAGATACCCAAGTGTGGATGTTCAAAATCCGGTTCTTCAGCAACAATCGCAGCGGTATTGACCCGGACGCCATCGTGAACAGCGTTAACGGCAGGTATGAGAACGGACTGGATGTCATAATCAATGATTCCAGTAGACGCTTGGTCATTCCCTGAATGGATGAGGAAGACATCCACGATACCATCATTGTCTCTATCATATTGCGCAAAATCAACCATCTCATCTACTCCCTCGCAAGTCTCCCGAACTAATTCCCGATAGCGCTCTAAGATTCGGACACCTTCGCCGTAATACGTCATCGGTTTTTTGGCGCGAATCCACGTATTCCCTCTCGGAAGCACGCCTCCCATCGGCCCTGGCTGTATATCCATCTGCCCATAAGAATTTTCGTGGAAGTAGGTTTTGAGGGAAACGCCTTCTGTGGCGAAGAGATATTTATCAAACGCCGCGCCCTCTCTACGTCCGGGCATGTCAGAGAAATCTATCTTTAAGGCGAGCACATATTCTATACCGTCAGACTGTAAAACCCCTTGCGCGTTGGCAAGACAACAGTCTTCCAGTGCTTCAAGAAATTCAATCTCGCTTTGAGGGGCTTTGGGTACCAATTCCCCACTCGTAGAATCTTCAGTAAAAAAGAGATAAGGGTTCGGTGGGGCTGCGATACTTAACGGCGGAAAAAGAGAAAAGAAGAGTAAACTGACGATGCCGATCATCAGACGCTGCAAAGTGCTTATTTTTATGAAATGTAAGGAACAACGAAGGGTTACAACCGGATTAATCAAACTCGCCTCCACACTTCCGGCATAAGATATAAAATTGAATATCATCGGATTGGGCATGTTGTATGATGAGGTCAACGACCTGTTGTGGCAAATCTGCCGCACATTTCGGACATTTGTAGAGCGACCCTTCTGTTTCAGGGAATCGAGTGACATCGCCCCAAATATCCTGTATCCAATATTTGAATTCCCAAGGTATTTCAGTGTTGACTGCAGTCGCGATCTGCACAGCATGTCGAATCAGTTTCCGACATTCATGTATGGAGGCAGGCTCGTAGAGGTGTGGTGAATACCTGAGTGGCAGCGGTTTGCCCTCTGTCTCAGCTTGTGTGTTAAAATCGCGAGCGCGGGTGAGCAGAATCTGGTCTAAACGTGAACCGGCTTCCCGCCCTTTAGACCAGAGACGATAGTAACCGGTTCGTTTGATATGAAAAAAAGCAGGTTTGTTGCCCGGTTTCTTATCCATTGTATCGGTTGACGCGGTATCCCAGAGCCAACGGCCCCATTTAGAGTTATCATCGGGTTCAGACCAAATTTTTATGGCACCTGGACCGCCATCCCTATCCCACGGCTTTGCCTCCGCGTCATCCATACCAATCCAATAAGAATCTTTGCTATATTCAAAGAAAACGCGCGTCCAGAGGTACCACTTCCCAGTTTTTGGGATATAAATTTCGTGTATCGCACGCGCACCGTTCACACTGTCAATGGCTTTGCCACCGGAGGCTTCTTCGTGATCAACTATACTCACGCCTTTATCAAGATGGATGGCGTTATCCGCTTCAATAATAAGTGTATCTTTCGGTACCCGAATCACTTCCTGAGGTTCATCAGTATCGTGCAGCTCCAACGGTTCGCTGAGATTGTAACTCTTCGCGATTCTTTGCGAAACTTTTTCAAACTGTTTTTCCGAAAGGTTAGCATCAAAAAAGCAGTCTCGAATCCCTTTCTTCCATAGATCAAGCAAGAGAAACATCGCTTTCAAGTTTCCATCTGGACGTTTTCGAGTACCTACCACGATTAGCATACCGGTGTCTTTAGACCGGCTGATCAAACACCGATGTAGCGGAAAATCTGATTTCCTACGGGTACGGCTTGATACAACGAGTGGGGCGTAGTACTGGCATCTCGCATCGCATCCAGGAATCTTTGCACGTTTGGCTCTACAGCATTCTGGACAGATTAACATACCGCTGAGGGCGGGACAGACACGCTTCCCGTTACTGGACCTGCAAGTACGACACCGCTGACTTTTGCGCCGTCTTGCTGATGTTTGCCGTCTCTCATGTCGCATGTTTTCCCTCACATAGACTGGCACGGTTAAAAGACGCATCCAAGATTCTATAACAAATTCATACCGTCAGGACAGCCAGAAAATTAACTCGGACGATTGACAAGATCCGCCAGATATTCAGCAATTTTATCTGTAATTTGTTGGGCATCTACATCCGCAAAGTTGAACAGTTCTTTGAGCATTGGAGAGATAGCACCTGTATCCAGCAAAGCGTTCGCGAGCCTCCCCATACTGCTTCGGTTGATTCCACCTTGCCCGTCAGTGTTTCCCATATCCAGAATCTTAATGCTATCAATTTTCTCAACCGGCTTCATAAGCTGCTCAATAATATCATCCGCATCATTAATGAGTTCTAAGATCGCCTCTTGGACAAGGACGCGTTGTTCAGCGACATTCCGTGCTTCATACTCCGCCATTTCACCCTGTGCTTTCGCACGCGCTTCAGCGAGGACCGCATCCGCAAGACGTTCAATAGGTTGTGCTTGTGCCTCTGCACCGATGACTGCCACTTCACGCTGCCACTCCGCTGACATCACCTCTTCCGTGGCTGTCACATTCACTTCCGCACCCATACGTTCAGCTTCCGCAACTAACTTTTCCTTCTCCGCGAGTGCCGTTACCTGCTGTTTACTGGCAACTTCGATTTTCCGGTCTTCATCAGTTAACGCAACACGCAACTCCTGACCGATACGAGACTGCTCCACATTCAACATTTTGGCGATTTCAGAGAGTTCCACGTGTCGCATCTGGTCGATTTGAGCGGTTTCAACAACGAGGTTCTTCTCAATCTCGCGCTGCATGACCTGCTGTTCTTGAGCAAAACGTTCCGTCTGAACGATCAACTCACGCTCAATATCTCGGAGCATTACACCCTCTTCTTGGGCAATGCGTGCCTTCTCTACTGCTAATTCTTTTTCGATATCTCGGATTTGTTCCTGTTGGTCTGCCGCAATACGTGCCAACTCTACTGCCAATTTTTTAGCGATCTCAGCTGTTTCAACTTGCCGCAGCTGATCAATCTGTGCGGTTTCAACGACGAGGTTTTTCTCAATCTCGCGCTGCATGACCTGTTGCTCTTGAGCGAAGCGTTCTGTCTGAACGACCAACTCACGCTCAATATCTCGGAGCATCACACCCTCTTCTTGTGCAATACGGGCTTTCTCTACCGTCAATACCTTCTCTATTTCACGAACCTCAATCGCCTGCTCCTGCTCAATTTTCTGTAACTGGACAGTGAGGAACTGCTCAATTTCAGCAAGTTGGACGACTTTAGATTGTTCAATCTGCTGCGTTTCGACAATGAGGTTTTTCTCAATCTCACGTTCTGCGACAATCTGTTCCTGCTGGACACGGGCGACTTCAACATCCCGATTCATCTCAATTTCGCGTTCTTGGACGACCTGTTCTTGTGTGATACGTGCGCGCTCGACCTCTTGCTTCATCTCATACTCACGCTCTTGCACACTCTGTTCCATCTCAAATTGGAATTTTAGGGTTTCCGCTTCCCGTTCGGCGGCATAGATGGCGATATTTTTCTGCTGGTCGGATTCTGCCCACGCCTGTTCCTGTTCAGCCTCAAGTTTCTCTATACGGGCAGCAACTTCGATTTGAACGACAGCCACCTCTTTCCGCTGCTCAATATCTACCTTTTCACGATATTGATCTGCTGTGATTTCAGTGATTTCACGAATACCGACAGCATCAAACCGGTTTTCAGCATCAAGCGTATCAACAGGGGTTTGGTCTACGCGGATAATGGATACAGTTTCAAGCGTCAAGCCGTTTTGGGTTTCTAAATCTTCGCCGCATGCCTCTTGGACTTTATCCCCAAACTCTTGGCGTTTCTACAGGAG
>JAPPDN010000280.1 GCA_028824575.1 Candidatus Poribacteria bacterium
ATCGGTGTGTCAATATTTTTCTGATGTCTTCCAGACACACCAAACCCCCTTATCTGGGGAATTTGGTCATCTTGAAACGGTTTGTTCACTTGCAGATGTCGATATATTTTTATAATTCACCATAAATGCCCTTGGGACTGACAGCAGGGGCATTCAATTGTCCGTTTTTGGTGGTGTCCTTTTCGCGGGTGTTAATACTTAATATATGTTATGTTTTATAACAATTCGCAGAAATTTTCGCAGCATTTCGCAGCATTTCGCAGCGAATCCTGGAAAAAAGACGTAAAACCCAATAATTTATTAAAATTGAATGCCCCTGGGACTGACAGCAGGGTCATTTAGTTTTAAATATTTACTTCATCTATGTGAATATGATTCCCCGGTAGGAGCGAGCTGTGCTCGCGATCTTGGGAGAAAACGTTAACATTTGTAAACGAAAATCAAAATAAAAACCGAAAACTAAATAACCCTGGACTGACAGCAGGTAACCTTGACAATTGGTCAGGTTTGTGTTAGAATTTATACATATAAAGCCGATATACAGGGCTGCAAAAGGAGACGAACACGACATGGAGAACCATCCATACGCCCCGGCGGAGATAGAACCCTATTGGCAAGCCGAGTGGCGAGAAAAAGAAGCATTTAAAGTGCCAAACGATATCGAAACACTGAAAACCAAGCCGAAATTCTATGTACTTGGCATGTTTCCCTATACCTCTGGTGCCGGACTTCACGTCGGGCACGCGAAGAATTATGTACCGACCGATGTGTTCGCTAATTTTCGGCGGATGCAGGGCTATCACGTCATGCACCCGATGGGATGGGATGCCTTCGGGCTTCCTACCGAGCGCACCGCAGTGCGTGAAAACGAACACCCCGCACACATTACAAAAAGAAATACGGAAACCTTTCAGCAACAGATCCAACGCATCGGATTCTCTTACGACTGGTCCCGAAAAATTGATACCTCCGTACCCGAATATTATCGGTGGACGCAATGGATCTTCCTCCGACTCTATGAAAAAGGTTTAGCATACCTTGCTGATGTCCCTGTCAACTGGTGTCCAGCGTTAGGCACTGTCCTCTCAAACGAAGAGGTGAAAGATGGCAAATATGTTGAAACCGGCGATCCAGTTGAACGCCGTCTGATGCGCCAATGGATGCTCAAAATCACTGCCTATGCAGACCAGCTGCTGGAAGACTTGGATTTATTGGACTGGCCCGAGGGACTCAAGGAGATGCAACGCCACTGGATTGGTAAATCGGAAGGCGCAGACATCACCTTCAAGATCAAGGATAGCGATAAGGCGTTCACCGTTTTCACGACGCGTCCAGATACGCTCTTCGGGGCTACCTATTGTGTATTGGCACCTGAACATCCGCTCGTCTCCGAAATAACACATCCTGATGCCGCATCTGCTGTTGGTGCCTATGTAAAGGAAGCCATCAACAAATCTGATCTCCAACGGACAGACCTCGCGACAGAAAAAACCGGTGTTTTCACAGGGGCATCCGCTATAAACCCGTGTAACAACACGCCTATCCCGATATGGGTTGCGGATTACGTCCTCATGACTTATGGCACAGGCGCGATCATGGCAGTACCGGGTCATGATGCGCGCGACCACGAATTCGCTTCCGCTTTCGGTATTCCTATCCTCGAAGTCATTAAGGGCGGTGATCAGCCAATTGAAGAGGCACCTTTTGAAGGAGATGGAGTCTGCGTCAATTCCGGTTTCCTCAACGGTTTGCAGGTTGCTGAGGCGAAGGCGAAGATGATTGCTTGGCTTGAAGGTGAAGGCAAAGGGTCGCGTCAGGTGCAATACCGCTTGCGAGATTGGCTCTTCTCTCGACAACGCTATTGGGGCGAACCCTTTCCCCTTGTACATCTTGAAGATGGCACCATCGTTCAACTGCTGGACGAGGAACTACCTGTGGAACTGCCACCGATTGATGCCTATAAACCTACAGAAGACGGGCAGCCTCCGCTTGCTCGCGCCGGATCTGAGTGGTTGAATGTGACACTACCAGATGGGCGCGCAGCGACGCGGGAAACGAACATCATGCCACAATGGGCAGGCTCCTGTTGGTATTATCTCCGTTTCCTTGATGCGCACAATACCGAGGCACCTTTTGATACCGAACTTGAACGCTATTGGATGCCGGTTGATTCCTATATGGGCGGTGCCGAGCACGCTGTTTTACATCTACTCTACGCGCGCTTTTGGCATAAGGTGCTTTACGACTGTGGATTGGTCTCTACAAGAGAGCCGTTCCAAGGACTGCTTAACCAAGGGACGATCCTCGCGGAGTCTTACCAAGATGCCAGAGGCAAATACTACTATCCGAACGAAGCCGAACAGAAGGGTGATAAATTCGTCGCAAAGGCTTCAGGGGTACCGCTCCAAACGCAGATCGAAAAAATGTCCAAATCCCGCTTTAATGTCATCAACTCAGACGATGTAATTGACAATTACGGCGCGGATACACTCCGTCTCTATCTGCTGTTTATCGGGCCGGTTACAGCAAGCACGCCGTGGCAAGATGCTGGCGTAGAGGGTGTCTATCGGTTCCTTCAACGCGTTTGGCGGCTTGTGATTGATGAAGATAGTGGCGAACTCGGCGAGAAGTTGACTGACGCTCCGGGAACAACGGAGTCCGAACTCTGGCGCGAACTCCATAAGACCATCAAGCAGGTAACCGAGGATACCGAGTCCATTGATAAGATGAACACCGCGATTAGCCAGATGATGATCTTCGTTAATACTGCTACGCAGACAAAAACGCTACCGAAAGAGGCTTTGAAGATTTTCTTGCATCTGCTTTCGCCTTACGCCCCGCACATCGCGCAAGAGTTGTGGCATCGTCTCGGCGAAACGGGATTTATAGCGCATGCGCAGTGGCCCACACACGATGAATCCGTTCTGACAAGTGCCACCGTAACCATAATCGCGCAAGTCAACGGGAAACTCCGCAACCGGCTCCAACTGCCTGCCGATGCAACTGATAAAGAAATTGAAGAAGCCGCACTTGCAGATGAACGCGTTCAGCGGTTTATTGAGGGAAAACCGGTTCGGAAGGTGATCGTCGTCCCGAATCGCCTTATCAATATCGTTGTTTAATGGTTGTCAGTTATCGGTTATCAGTTATCAGTTAAAGAGTGGTGTAATCAAAACATCTTTTACCGAAGACTCTCACTGCGAGGCAAACCGAAAACCGATAACCATTCTTCTGATAACTGTTAACTGAGTACTATTAAAAAGGTGGACCTATGCGTATCGGACGGATAATGGGCGTGCTCATATTAGTTTTCATGATCGGTGGTGTTGGGTTTGCAGAGGTGGGTGCGGATAAATTCGTCTTTGCCATCCGGGAGCCGTTTCTGAATGAAGACGGTTTTCGCGCTGTAACACGGACGCTTGAGTGGGTCCGAGGAACAGCAAATTGGTGGGAATTCTATCAGTATAACATCTGTACGATGAATCCGGACGGCACAGATTTCCGCCGACTCACGGATGATGCGGTTTCGCGCAACCCGCGATGGTCACCGGACCGGGAACGAATTGCTTACGTATCCGGGGTGGATGGGGCAAAATCGCTATACGTAATGTGGGCAGATGGTACAAAGAACAAGCGACTCATCAAGAAACAGTATGATATCCATGATTTCTGGTGGTCTCCGTTAAGTCACGCACTTCTGGTTGTCGTCGAGATTGACCGTCCGAAAGATCGGCTGGAAAATTGGGAAGTGACGGTTGATGGAAAAATAAAGCGGTGGCGGAGCGAGCAGTGGGCAATGGGATGGCTACACTGGGACGCGAAAGGCGAAAAAATTAAAGAACCGAAAAGGAGATTGCTTGAAGTCTTGCCAAAGGGAACAAGCTGGCCCGAGTGGTCGCCAGACCGTAAATGGATCGCGTTTAAGACCGAGGGGCGCCTCGCGCTTGCGGAACCGGAAGTCGTCAGTATGAGTAGAAAATGGTTTCTGCAACGCGACGAACCGCCGTGTGGCAACATTGAAGAGTGGTCACCGGATGGCAAAAAACTTTTGTTTTATACATCAGGCGAGATCTGCGTTGCCACTGTAGAGCGGGGACGATTTAAAGGCTATCTGAATCTCAGTCTTTACCCAGGACGCGACGCAACATGGAGTCCCGACGGCAGCCAGGTTGCCTTTATCGGTAAAAACCCGGATGGACGACGCACCAGCGAAATCTTCATCTTAGATGTTGAAACTGGGGAAATGCAGCAGATAACCTCAACGACACACGACTATTTCGATCTCCACTGGCGATAAAGAACACCAGTAGGGAATAGTTTTCAGTTATCGTGCCTCGCAGTGAGAGCAGTTATCAGTTTTGGGTTTCGGATTGCTGAAAATCTTCCTTTAACGGCGTTAGAAAATTGGAGCGGCGAAGGTTACAAAGAGGGGATCGGTTAATCAAAACCCTCTTTAACTGATAACTGATAACTGACAACTGACAACTGACAACTATTCTATGACAGATTCCACACTTGTTAATAATGAAGAAATCGTTAACGGAAATGTTTCGATCATACCATTGGGAGGCTTAGGTGAATTCGGGCTCAACATGATGGTGTACGAAACCGAAGATGACCTGATCGTCATTGATACGGGTTTCATGCTGCCAAATTCAGATATGCCCGGTGTTGATCTGATATTCCCAGATATCCACTACCTCGTTGAACGGAAAGAGAAGATTCGAGGGATCCTCCTAACCCATGGACACGAGGACCATATCGGTGCTTTAGCCTATGTCCTGCGACAGTTGGATGTACCCGTTTACAGTACGCAGTTGACGCTCGCGATTGCTAGTGGCAGGCTGCGCGAATACGGTGTCCTCGGTAAGGCACAACTCAATACAATTGCTCCGGGTGATACAGTGGAATTGGGCGATTTCTCCGCCGAATTCATCCATGTTACGCACAGTATTCCGGATTCTGTAGCCATCGCGCTTCGCACACCGATCGGGGTTATCGTCCACACGGGCGATTTCAAGTTTGACATGACACCTATCGATGGCAAGTTGAGTGATGTCCAGACGCTGGCGCGTTTAGGGTCGGAAGGCGTGCTGATGCTCGTCTCCGACAGCACCAACGCGGAGCGACCTGGGCAGACACCCTCCGAACGGAGTATCTATGATACGATAGACCATATCTTTCAGAGAACTGAGCAGAAGTT
>JAPPDN010000944.1 GCA_028824575.1 Candidatus Poribacteria bacterium
GATCCCCTTAAATCTCGGATCCTGCTGCGAGATGTAATCCTCGGTAATAGCAGAAACGCGCACCGGTTTCGGGTAACCCATCGCATACAACGAGTTGTGCATATTATAGACACCGATGTCTACAATCGCCCCAGCACCGGCAGTTTTTTTGTAGATGAACGTCCGTCCGGGGTTTCCGCGCCGCCTACACCCTGTAGATTCAGAGTAATAGATGTCGCCGAGCAATCCTTTGTCAATCACTTTTTTAGCGAATTGGAGTCTTGGATCAAAGGCACTTTTGAGACCAATCTGCAAGATTTTGCCCGACGCTTTCGCGGCGCGTACCATTGCGGTCGCATCTGGGAGTGTCGCCGCCATCGGTTTCTCACAAAAGACGTGCTTACCGGCGTTCAACGCTGCCACTGTCGGACGGCGATGTCCTTGGTTGTAAGTGCAAACGCTGACCGTATCAATTTCGTCCATCTCAAGCATCTTGTTGTAGCTGGTAAAAACATGTTTTCTGGGAACACCCCACTTATCGGCAGCCTCGTTTGCCTTGCTTTTGATGATGTCGCAGACCGCAACGATCTCGAAACCGCCTACTGCCGTATAAGTCCTGTGGTGTGCCCGTGAAATGCCACCTGTACCCACAATACCAACTCGAATTGTCATACGCTTATCTCCTCATCAGAATTTACGTCCACTCTTTTGCTGACGAGGTTTCCAACCTCGTCTACTGACGGCTATTCAACCTCCGGTACTCTCACCGCAACCTCTTTCCCTGTCTCATGTGAACGGAAAATACCATCCATAATTACATTCGTGAGTAGGACACCCTCTGGGAGTATCGGCGATGGGGCATCCGCTTTGACGGCTTCACGGAACGCCGTTATCTGTGCTTGCCAGACATCGACCTCTGGGAATCCAGAGAACTGGATCGTCGTCATCCCTTCCGGTGGGTTCGCTTCTGCGGTGAGTCCTTCGGATTTGACAAGTTTCTTCAGGTCATTTGTATAAGCATCGGCATAGACAACGGGTTCGTTCAGAGAAATACCTGCTTCTTTACCGAGACAAAAACTCGGACCCAACGAATCCTGATGCACTACCCAAGAAATTTTGAATACCATCACACTGCCATTGTCAAACCGGACCCATGCGACACCGAACTCTTCAACGTCCATGATACCCTTAAATTGCGGATCTTGCTGGGAGATGCAATCCTCGGTAATCGCGGAGACCCGCACTGGTTTTGGATACCCCATCGCATACAACGAATCGTGCATATTGTAGACACCGACGTCTACGATTGCGCCGGCACCTGCGGTCTTTTTGTAGATGAATGTACGTCCCGGGTTCCTGCGTCGACTACCTCCTGTAGATTCAGAATAATAGATGTCGCCGAGCAGTCCTGAATCGATCACCTTCTTCGCGAATTGGAGTCTCGGATTAAAGGTGCTGTGGATACCGATTTGCAAGATTTTGCCCGACGCTTTCGCGGCGCGTACCATTGCGGTCGCATCAGGGAGCGTCGCTGCCATCGGTTTCTCACAAAAGACGTGCTTACCAGCATTCAACGCTGCGACCGTTGGACGGCGATGTCCTTGGTTATAAGTGCAAACGCTGACCGTATCAATTTCGTCCATCTCAAGCATCTTGTTGTAGCTGGTAAAAACATGTTTTCTGGGAACACCCCATCTATCGGCAGCTTCGTTCGCCTTACTCTTGATGATGTCGCAGACCGCGACGATCTCGAAACCGCCGACTTGCGTATAAGCCCGCTGGTGTGCACGTGAGATACCACCCGTACCCACAATACCGACTCGTATCGTCATACGCTTACCTCCTCGTAAGAAAAATGGAATTGCCATAAAAGTTTAGACGAAATCGGTTTGCAATGCAAGTGAAAAATCACATTTTCGACTGGCACATTTTGCTAGCACTATTCTCTTAGTCACTTTTGCTATTTGGTAGGTACCATGCGGTTAAATTAGAGTAACACCTTAAGGAGTTTTCAATTTATTGAGTATTCTGGGTTGTGTCTCTAACTGTTATTCAACATTCAGCAATAAGGTCCCTCTATTTCAGATTGTACTTAATTTGGCAGATGCTACTGGATGTGGTGTAATAATTTAAACTGAGATTTCTTATATATTGTGCGGACCTCTCAGATAAGAAATATTTTTCAGATAGCATTTTCATAAGCACATATTTAAATATTGCTGATAGGTATTGACATCTTAGCAGTTTGAGAAATATCAGTTTAAATTGTTAGTTGTTTAACGTTTCTTATGAAGAGGAATTAATTAAAATGTCATTATCTGGTTGGACGTGTCCTTACTGTAATAGGATTGCCACAATCATTCCTATAAATGTATCGGAATCAAAACACATCTTTAACAATCCGCTTGCTGAAGGAACCCTGATGTTAAAAACTATTGTGGTTCGTTGCCCAAACTTTGAATGTCAAGAATACACAATTACAGCAGCCCTTCATACAGCTATGAGTACGGACTCTCGATATTCGAGAGGTACAAATAGTTTTGCTCCATATGGAGATCCAATTCTATCTTGGAATATGAAACCGCAATCGCATGCCAAGCGATTTCCACGTTACATTCCCGATCCTATCATTGCAGATTATGAGGAAGCATGCCTAATTCAAAACTTAAGCCCAAAAGCTTCAGCTACACTCGCAAGGCGTTGTTTACAAGGAATGATAAGGGATTTTTGGGGCGTTAAAAAAGGAACTTTGTTTGCGGAGATTAGTGCAATTCAAGAGAAAGTTGATCCTCAGATTTGGAAAGCGATTGATGGGGTGAGGTCAGTTGGGAATATTGGTGCTCACATGGAAAAAGACATTAATTTGATTATTGATGTTGAACCCAATGAAGCCTCTGCACTTATTAGATTGATAGAAATCCTCATTAAAGATTGGTACATTGCCAGACGGGAACGAGAGAACAACTTGACAAGTGTGATTGACATTGCAAAACAAAAAGCCAAAGAGCAGGGAAATAAGCAATGAACGTAACCACTGTTACTATTTCTTCAGTTGTTTTGAATATCTACGTCCTTTCTATAGTGAATAGTGAATAATATGTCAAGTCTCTTTTTTGAATATTTTTTCACGATGCCATTTCAAAGCATTCTGATCTGGGAACAATAGATTATGTTTAGGTAAAAGTATGGGCTTGCCTCGTAATTCAGTTAGCATCCATTCTGCTGGTCCCTCTTCAACTATAAGGTCTGAAATCATAATCTTGTACGTTTTACTGAAGGAAATTAAGCCTTCATCAAAAGCCCAATGGTGTAATTTGCAAAGCGATATTCCATTTCGTATGTTGTCGTCTTTCGTATCGCTAAATGGGATGATATGTGCAGCCTCTACAGCACTTTTACCCTCTGTTGTTAAAATACGCGATCGGCAAACAACACAAGTATAATTGTATATTCGCTTGATTTCCCGACGGAAAGCCTCGCTACGATTTGGATTTTTTTCTTTGATTGACTCTGTTGATTCCTTAAAGTAGAATGGGTGTTCAGTAACTTCTTGAATTAGTAATTGCCTATATTCTCCAATTTGTTGTTCTTCAGCAAGGAGACTTTCAATTTCTGGTTTGGAATCTGGAAAATACTTATTAATGAGAGTTTGACGAATAACCTTTCGATCTTCGGCATTGACCAATAACTCAAAAAGATCAGCATCCAAAGTCGCGTAATGAACAATTTCAAGGAGATCGGAAATCTTTCTTATTTTTCTGATGGTTTTTAACTTTCCTTTTTGCCCCCTATTAGGATAGAGATGCCAAAATTTATCGCCTTTTAAGTGAAAAAATGGCATAGCAAAATTGGGCGTTCGATTCGTTATTATCTTTGTCCAATACTTCAGAAAAGTCTCCGCCAAATCCGGAGAAGGGAAAATCTTGTTTTCAACAATCTGCCCCTGTCGAATAAAACCAATGACAACTAATAGGAGGAGAGGTTTATGAGGAGCAGGTCCTTCATTCCCTTTTTCACCCCTTCGCAATTTTTGCATCTTTTGAACATATTTTTTAACGACACTGGTAGACATCTTTCACATGATACCTTTAGATGAAGGCTACTGATTTTGTAGCATTGATATAGAAATTTCGTAAAAGTTAACTATTATCTAACAGGGTAATTGTATCACATTGCACAAAAAAGTCAAAATTTTACGCAATAAGTAGATACGGGATAGGTTAAATTGAGTATAACACTTCTTAGTCAGTCGTTAGATGATGTTCATCAAGGGTTAATCGCTTCCATTCCGACTCAGTGAGTCGCCAGCCATCCCCCTCTAACTGCTCAACCCGACACTCATTTTGCAACCTTCTTAGCAGTTTATGATGTATTTGACCAAAGGGATCATCTCCTGACGGGGACTGCCTCCTGTATGTCCCCATTCCTCTGCCTATATCCGAAGGACGCATATACGTATCCCGTCCATTCTTATGTGCGTTCTTTAGAAGCACATGTATGACGACTTCATTTAGTAGTGCCATCGCTTGATCTGTCAATAATCTTGCGTGATTCATCTATGTTCTCCTCATATATAAATTCATTGTATATCCTGTGTTATCGTGGGAATAAATGCAGTTGTCGGTCCCAATTCAGTGTTTGCACCTGTGTAGGTGTATCAAAACCAATTCCATCAAGAAGTTGTTGGATTGTCCGTATTTGGATTCGGTCATACTTCCTACCTTCATACTCCCATTGTCCAGCAGATGAAGCCTCTCTAACCATTCCGCGTGTTGGATTAGACAAACAGATAAAACCTGCTAAGATACTATCCTCACGTTCAAGAACACCTCGCAACTCCGGTATATGAGCAGGTTGTATCGCTCCACCTTTCACAGAAAGCACCATGTTTCGGTATCCTTCGTCAATTTCAAAGTGAATACGTCCATCTACACCACGATCTCCGCTGCGTCTTTGCGAACAGAAACCACCAGCAAGTTCTATTGCCCAATTTTGAAATTGGAGAGCATCTGATTCAAAAAGTTCATGCGCACCTTCAAGGCTCAACGGCACGCCATCAGTTTGGTAATGCTCTCCATTTTTTAATCCGTACCGCTTTTCAAGAACATCGCGCACCAGACGAACCGCCAAAATCGCAATATCGCAACCGATCCACTGGCGATGGTGTAGGTGTGCTGCATAAATCGCGGTTCCACATCCACACAAGGGATCAAAAACAAATTC
>JAPPDN010000896.1 GCA_028824575.1 Candidatus Poribacteria bacterium
GCGATTGCATGCGAGGTGTGTGGAGCCGTAGTGTGCATATTTTAAGGAGAAGAACGATACCGGTTAGTTTGCTTGTCACTTCGGTTGGGACTTATAAAAACTAACGGTTCGGGTGTATATCTTGTCAGGAAACTTGGGTTGTAAAGTGGACGCGGTGTTGTAGAACTTGTCTTGAAAACTTGTTAAGATTGCTAAAATTTTTTCTTTATTGTATTCACTGAATATGTTATACTAAATAGAGACGTTTGTCAAGATTTTCGTCCAAATTAGACAGAGCCATTCAATTGTCCGATAATTTCGATTTTTTCCCGTAAAATTCTTCCTTGTAGGAACGATCTCCGAAACTGGATGGTTCTGCCAAATTAGATTCGGTCGGCATCGCTTGTAAAATTCTCGGTTGGTGCGACTAAGACGGAGAGACACAGTTTTATTAAGTACAGGACACATTATACGTGTTAGCGATAGACAAAAATCAACGTAAATTTTATTCGCAATTCTTAATATGGAGATTTTAGGATGGAATTAACTTTTCAAAAAGATGACCTGTTATACGCCTTACAGGTCCTGCAAGGAGTAGCCGGTGGGCGGAATGCCCTACCTATCCTCTCGAACGTTCTTATCCGAGCGGAGGATAGCACGATTGAGTGTATGGCGACAGATTTGGAAGTCGGCATCAAAATGAAGGTCGATGGAGAAGTCAAAGAAAGCGGGGCAATTACTGTTTCCGCCAAGAAGTTGGGCGATATTGTCAAAGAATTGCCCGTGGATAAACCGATAGACTTGGTAACGACAGCAAATGACCGTGTTGAAATTACGTGCGGCGATGGTGTTTACAAGATTATCGGAATGCCGGATGAAGAGTTCCCGCAGCTGCCTTCTGTTGAAGGCGAAGCCTTGTCGATCGGCGGAGAAACGTTGATTGATGTCATCCAGAAAACGGAATTTGCTGCATCTACAGAGGAGGTTCGCTATTTTCTAAACGGGCTCTACTTTAATCTCCTTCAGGACAGGACCGAAGTCGTTGCGACTGATGGGAAACGTCTCGCGCTCACACACTGCGAGTCGCTTAACGCATCCGGTGAAGCCAATGGGTTCATTGTCCCACTCAAGGCGGTTCGAGAGATCGCGAAGACCTTTGCCGATGCTGGTGAAGTGGAAGTCTCCGTTTTTGAAAACCAAATTCTCTTTACCGATGGCAATGCTACTTTGACAACCCGGCTCGTGGAGGGAGAGTATCCGAAATATGAGAAGATTATTCCCGAATCCACTGAGGGTCGAACGGTCGTTTCAAGAGACCTGATTTTGAGCGCAACACGGCGTGTGGCACTGCTGTCAAATCCAAAGAACTATTCGATCTGTTTAGAGATTGATACCGAACAGGTTCGGGTTTACGCAAGAACTCCCGAATTGGGAGAGGCACACGAGACAGTGCCTGTAGAGTCTGGCTCCGGAAATGTGAGGATCGGTTTTGATGCGCGTTTGTTGATAGAGGCGTTGGCGCACATTCAAACCGAGTCTTTGGCGATTGAATTTACAGGCGAGTTGAATCCTGTTCTTATTAAGCCGGTCAGCGAGGATGCGTATATCTCCCTTATCATGCCGATGCGTCTGGAAGCCCCTGCAGCATAAGTGATGTGGACACATAGTGTTTTGTAGCAAGTATATAGCCGATGCAGCTCGAAGCCGCACCGGCACTATGTAGACTTTGTTATATGCGCGAGACCGCTTAGTCCATTTCCACGCCAGACATCTGTTCCAACGCCAACATCAGTGCCTGCGTGCCTAACCTACCGTGCCCCTGCGCCTGCACCGCCGTGTAAAGTTGATGCACTAATGCGAGTCCGGGTAGGCTCAGATTCATCTTACGCGCCTCGTCCAGAGCAATGCGCATGTCTTTGATGAAGTGTTCTACGAAGAAACCGGGATCGAAGTTCCGTTGCAGAACCCGCGGCGCGAGGTTATCCAAGGACCAGCAAGCCGCTGCGCCGCCACTAATTGACGACAGCATCGTTTCCAAATCCAGACCGGCTTTGTGACCGTAGATGAGTCCTTCACAGACCCCGATCATTGTGCCGGAAATCGTGATCTGATTGCACATTTTCGTGTGTTGTCCAGCACCCGCACCGCCTTGGTGGACGATGTTTTTCCCCATCGCTTCAAAGAGTGGCATCACGGCTTGCACTGCGTCCTCATCGCCACCGACCATGATAGAGAGGCGTGCCTCTTTCGCACCGACATCGCCACCTGAGACGGGGGCATCTACGGCAGAGACATCTTGTGCTTGCGCGGCGGTGTAAATCTCTTGTGCGAGTGAGGGTTCCGTTGTCGTCATATCAACGATGATGCTTCCGGGTTTCGCGCCTTTTAAGATACCATTATCACCGAGGTAAACCTCACGGACATCGGGTGGAAATCCGACAATCGTAAAAACAATATCGGAAGCCGCTGCGACATCACTGGATGTGTCTGCCCATGCTGCGCCTGCCGCCAAGAGTGGATCCGCCTTCGCTTTTGTCCGGTTATAGACCGTCATTCCATAGCCTAAGTCCATCAGATGTTGGCACATCCAGCGTCCCATCACGCCGGTGCCGATCCAACCGAGTTTCGTGGTTGTAGGATCAAGTTTCAATGTAGTTTGCATAGGGTTCCTTTCTTATGTCCGTTTATCCGTTGATTTTCGGATAGTTCCGGACAGGTTTCACAGCATAGCCTCTATCGCTATACTTTTTTCTTTTCTCTAAAATCTTTGGTGACTTGTAAACCGATGATGATACCGCCGACAACGACGGCGCAATAGATACTGAAGAATCGTGTCAGCAATACAAAGAGTGGTATCAATTCTTTGGAGATCAAATTTTCCATTAGACCGACCGTTACAACCTCTGCGACACCACTTGCACCGGGACTCGGTGCGAACAGCACGACAAAGTTCAGCACCAAGCCAGTAACGCAGAGTTCCCAGAGCGTTGTGTCTCCATTAAGTGCTTGGGCGACGATGTAGCTGCCGACGATGCGTGCACCGATGAAACCGCAGGTCAAAGGTATACTCAACACGCAAGTCCATTTGTGATCGCGGAGGAACATGGTCGCGAACGTTTTGTGTTCAGTCGTTAGTTGTTCCACTTTTAATGTGACGCGTTCTAAAAAAGGTGCGATGCGTGTGAACCTTCGTTGCGCAGCGTTACAAAGCCAATGAAAAAAACGGAAGACGATTTCTGGCTTGAAAAGCAGCAAGATAAATAGTAGGAATACCGCGCCGAATGTCAAAAAACTAAATAGACTTACCCATGTAGCCCCTTCTGGTAGAAAAGGTGGATCTAACCAGAGGATCGTACCCGCACCCAGGATGAGGGTGATGAGTGTTGAGAAAAAGCAGATGAGACCTGATGTGATCGCACCTGACAGCGGTACACCTGTCCGTACGTAGATGTAGAGGTGCCCAACCCCACCCGTCTGGAAAGGCGTAATAGCAGAGACGCAGAGGGTCGCTAAATTGGCACGGATGCTGTCACGGAAGCGGATCGTTGGTGTCAATTTCCGGATGAAAATGTGGAAACGCAGTGCCCCGAACAGCCAATCTACAAACATACACAAGCAAGCGCCGAGGAGCATCTCAACCTGCATCTCGCGAAAAACTTGCTTTATATCTTGACCACCGCTCCACAAAAAACTGACGAATAACCCAGCGAATGTAAACACCACAAAAAGAAGCGTCCCGCGAACCACGTTTTCTCGGTTCAGGGAGCGGCTCAAGAATTCCTGCATTGAAGATTAAGTTTCCTTTGTTAGACAGTTTGCCCGAGCAGTTTCCAACAGCACACAAGGTCCTATCCTACTTGGCAACGAGGGTCAGGTTTAGGCTGATATCCATCGGCATTGCCGAGTGTGTCAACGCGCCGACAGAGATGAAGTCTACACCCGTCGCCGCCACGGCTTTTACGCTGTCAAGTGTGATTCCACCGGAGGCTTCCGTTACGGCGCGATGGCTCACCTCTTCGACAATGCGCTGCATGATACCCGGAGGCATATTGTCAAGGAGTAAGATGTCCGCGCCTGCTTCGAGTGCTTCGTCCACCTGTTCGACGGTTTCGACTTCAACCTCAATCTTGGCTGTGTGTGGGACGATTTCTCGTGCCCGTTGCACAGCGTTGCCGATACCGCCCGCGGCGACGATGTGATTGTCCTTAATCAGGACACCGTCGTAAAGTCCAAAGCGATGGTTTTGCGCACCGCCGACGCGCACAGCGTATTTCTGAACTGCCCGCCACCCCGCTGCAGTTTTCCGAGTGTCCACAATTTTGGTATCATAACCAGCAACTGCTTCCACAAATTGTGCGGTGAGTGTGGCGATCCCAGAGAGTCGCTGCAGAAAATTGAGTGCCGTCCGTTCACCAATTAGAATAGTTTTAGCACTGCCTTGGACCTCGGCGATTGAAGTGCCTGCGACGACTGCATCGCCATCTTTGACAAGCGTGCGAAATGTCAACGTCGAATCCAACTTCTCAAATACTCGCTCGGCGACCGGTAATCCTGCGACGATACCTTCACTCTTCGCAAGAAGTGTTCCTACACCCATTTGTGTAGGCGGCACTGTTGCATCTGTTGTTATATCACCGATACCGATGTCTTCTTCAAAGGCGAGTTCGATTAAAGGATCTAATGAACGCAAATTCAGCATTTTTTATCATTGTCAGTTATCAGTTTTCAGAGGGAATAGTTATCGGTTTTCAGTTAAAGAGGTTTGCTGTTGTTTGCACAGTCAATTCAACTGCCACAAAAACCCTCTTAACCGATAACTGACAACTGACAACTATGACCCTAATACCGTTCCAGATAAGGCGTTAGGAACTTCTTGGCATCTTCTGTGACATCCCATGCGTTGGGCCAGAAGCAGAGATCGATGGAGAACCAATCGCCATCATATCCCGTTTCGTCCATGATGACAGGGATAATCGCGTCGAAATCCAGCACGCCGTCTCCGAAGGGGGCATGTGTGCTTGTTTCATCGCCATGGAGCGTGTTGTCGGAATCGATGAGGTGGAAGTGCCCGATTTGCCCCTTGAGTTGACGGGCAAGATCGATAACACCATTATCGCCAAGCGTTGCCTTTTCTCCGAGCTGCCGAGAAGCGACAACCGGACACATTTTCGCGTGGCATGTATCGAACATCACTTTGAAAAGCGGATGCTCGACAGAG
>JAPPDN010000134.1 GCA_028824575.1 Candidatus Poribacteria bacterium
AGAGGATGTCGTCTATGGATGAGAGGATGTCGTCTATTGAAAACAGGATAGATGAGAGGATGTCGTCTATTGAAAACAGGATAGATGAGAGGATGTCGTCTGTTGAAAACAGGCTCTCATCGCTTGAGCAAGGAATGGCATGGGTGCGCGGGAAGCTTGAAGGACGGGGCGAATTCTGGGCGGACATAAAGTCTTGGATCGCCCTCGTTGTTGCTGTCGCAGCCATCATTTTTGCATGGCTAAAATAGATGAAGGAGACGATTCCGATGGAGACTAAAATTTCTGATGTCTTCCCCCCGAAATTTGCAAAAGAAGGGTTAACTTTCGACGATGTTTTGCTGATTCCGGCTGAATCGGATGTGCTGCCAGATCAAGTGGATACGAGTACACAACTGACACGTAACCTCCGGCTAAACATTCCTATCTGTAGCGCGCCCATGGATACTGTCACCGAATCTGCCCTCGCGATTGCGCTGGCACGGGAAGGAGGCATCGGAATAATTCATTATAACTGCTCTATTGATGAGCAGGTTTCTGAAGTTGACCGGGTAAAACGATCCGAGAGCGGTATGATTACTGCACCGATTACGCTGACGCAGGATAAGACAATTCGGGACGCACTTCAGGTGACAGAGCGTTACCACATCGGGGGCGTACCTATCGTTACCCAAGACGGGTATCTCGTCGGTTTGATTACCAACCGCGATCTGAAATATGAGGATAATCTCGAACTTCCTGTAACCGCACGAATGACACCAAAGGATAAACTGATTACCGCATCACCAGGAATTACACTTAATAAGGCCAAAGAAATACTCCACAAATCTCGGAAAGAAAAACTACCGATTGTCGATGAAGACTTTCGACTCTGTGGGTTGATTACTATTAAGGATATTGATAAGGTTCAGATGTTTCCGCAAGCGTGTAAGGACAGTGCCGGTCGGTTGCGTGTTGGTGCCGCTGTTCTACCGTCAACGCCTCTCGGAGATGTTGACCAACTCGTCGGAGCAGGTGTCGATGTGCTTGTATTAGATACAGCACACGGCCATTCCAAAAACGTGATCCGATCGACAGAATACCTTAAATCCCACTTTCCAAACGTTGAACTCGTCGCAGGTAATGTCGTTACGCCTGATGCTACACGGAGCCTCATTGATGCGGGGGCAGATGCAGTGAAGGTCGGGGTTGGCCCCGGTTCTATTTGCACAACCCGTGTGGTCGCAGGGGTCAGTATCCCTCAGATTACAGCAATTTACGATTGTGCACAGGAAGCAGATAAGGCGGGCGTTCCCATTATTGCTGATGGTGGTATCCGTTATTCTGGGGACATCGCGAAAGCCATCGGGGCTGGTGCGAGTTCCGTGATGATTGGTAGTCTACTTGCAGGGACTGACGAGAGTCCAGGTGATACAGTCATCTTTCAAGGCAGAACCTATAAAATTCACCGCGGAATGGGATCAATAGGCGCGTTACGCAAACGGAGCGCACGACAACCGGAGAGCACAGAGGATCTCTCGAAACTCGTGCCTCGCGGAATTGAAGGACGCGTACCACACAAAGGTAAACTCAGTAATTTCGTCTATCAGTTGGTCGGTGGAATTCGCTCTGCGATGGGGTATTGCGGAACAACAGATATTAACACGTTACGTACGCATACCCAATTTGTCCGGATGTCCAGCAGCGGTTACCGTGAAAGCCATCCACACGATATTGATATTACAGAGGAAGCACCGAACTACACAGTAGCCAAACTTAACTCATGACTATTATTTCAACGCTCCTTTCATTATGCTGTCGACTACTGATTATTGACTGCTAACGAAAAAGATGGGCGCGCAAGTTACGGAGACGGTTCGATTCACCAAAAACCTGCCCGAAACGAAGTGGAGGGCAGTCCAGGAGGCCATAGGTAACAAAATGAAGGTTAACGAAGAAATGTCTTTTTGGGATAGGCTCTATATCCCCGCGTTGATTAAGGGAATGTTTACTACATTGAAGCATATCCCGAAAAAGAAATTGACATATCAATACCCTGAAGATCCGAGGAGTGTGGATGAGCGGAATGATCGGTATCGCGGCATTCACAAACTGACGACGACAGAGAAAGATGAGATTAAGTGCGTAGCATGTTTCTTATGCGCGACCGCCTGCCCTGCTGATTGTATTACCATTCAGGCGGCACCCGCACCGGACGGTTGGACAACCAAAGACGGGTATCAGCGCGAAAAGTACCCCGATGTCTTTGAAATCAATATGCTCCGCTGCATCTTTTGTGGGTATTGTGTTGAAGCTTGTCCGGAAGATGCTATCCGGATGACAGGCTTAACACTCCCTCAATACTTCCGTGAACGCCAGGAAGAGGGCGAAAGTCTTGGGAGTTCGCGCAGTGACTTCATTTTTGACCGAGATATGCTTGTCGCTAACAACGACATCCCTCAAGAGGGACTCAGTGTTGAAGCGAAGTAGGAATTAATGGCATCATACGCTCCGTTTCCGAATAAAAAGTACAGTATTATCTACGCAGATCCGCCCTGGGATTACAAAGGACAACTTCAACACACGGGGAGCGGTGGCAAAGATAGTGGAGGCGCAATTCGGCATTATCCGACTGTACCGGTGTCAGAAATGGAGACGTGGGATATTACCGCTATTAGTGAAGAGAATTGCCTGCTTTTTATGTGGAGCTCGTCTCCGCACTTGGATCAAGCGATTCGGCTTGGCAAGGCTTGGGGGTTTCAGTGGGCAACAATCGCCTTTATTTGGGATAAACAACGCGTAAACCCCGGTTTTTATACGATGAGCCAGTGTGAGTTGTGCCTCGTTTTCAAACGCGGTAAAATTCCACAACCACGCGGGGCGCGAAACGTTAAGCAACTCGTTCAAATCAAACGGTCACGCCACTCTGAAAAACCGGATGTCGTGCGTGACCGGATTGAGGAAATGTTTCCGCATCAGTGTAAAATTGAACTGTTTGCACGCAAGCAAACACAAGGCTGGGACGCATGGGGACTTGAGGTTCAGCCCGCTTCGTGAAATTTATCACGCAGCACTGGAACATCAGATTAGCCGATAAGGCGGGAGCAAAATACTGAGTTTTTTCTTATCATTTCGGTTGAGGTAAGCACAAAGGGTGCTTTCTGGCTAAAGTTATACTGAAGTTGGCGTACTTTTACGACAGTCAAAACTTTCATTATAGCACTATACGGAAAATATCTGTTCGTGTTGTGTTTACTATCAATCTATAATCTATTTAACTGACTGGGCGCAACGGTTTCCCTTAAAACGTGACCTTTGCGCATATATCAGTCATTTACAAATTCATTGCCTGAATTTATTTGAAAGGCACATATCAAATCGACCCAATGCAAGGATTATCACTTAATTTCCGTTCAGAGACGCTTTTTACGTTAGTTGATAAAATCAAATCCGGTATTGAGGGACGAATGAGTTGGGGAGATACTTTTGGCTTGGGGCTTGGTGTCAAATCCGATAAACATCTGATCGTTTGGACACCGAAAGAGACTTCAGAGGGCGACATTCTACCCGGTTTTGACTCAGAAGATGGCAAACTAACGCTGAAAATGCGACCACGTCCAGGGGCATGGGTCTCTTGGATTGACGAAGCGAAAGTCACTGCTGAGACACAAGACGACTATGACCGGGTCCATAGAAGTATACAAGAATTGGAACGGAATGCACGCCAAATCACGGAATTCGCCGATGGCGTTGTCTCGGACATAACCATCCAAAATTTGGGAAAATCCCTGACGCTTTCTGAACTTACACAGGATGTTTTGAAAGCACGTTTGGCAATACCTACCACTATCAAAACCGGCGCGTATATACTCGCGCAAACTGATGATCTCGCGCAAACTGATGATACGCATGCCGAGGCTATGCACTCGGCAACTGTTATTATTCCAGAGCAAACCCATATCCATCGCATTCATCTCAATGAGGATATCCTTTTTGATCGGATGCTCACAGAAGACTACGACTTACTCCTTGTAGTCCTTCGGACGCATATTAAACAGTACCCTGACCTCGCTGATTTAGGGTATAGTCTAACCTTGCGTAACCGGTTGTCCGATGTTGCCGCTGATGAAGATGCAGCTGAGGTCCTTGATTCCATTCAGGTGCTTGCCACGGCGGCGGTCTACGATCCACTTGAACCGGAGACGCTCAAGTTAGGAGCTACCACTTTCAACGCACCGACCGAAGACATTGAGACCGCGATTGCTGAGACTGCAAAGAAAATCGAGACCTATACGGTGAAAGCCAACCAGCACGCCCATCAACTTATGGCACAATTCCAACAGGGAGTCGAGACCCGTTTGAGAGCACTTGTGTTGGGACCTGGGCAACGCGTTCACAATAAGGTGTGGGACGACCTCGTGATTCGAGAATTGCGGAGTACAATACTCGCTTTCGTCGAATTTTACGCGGAATATCTTACTGAGAATTTTGAGGCGGCAGTCGCAGCAGCGAAAACCGAGGCTCTCACCCAAAATATTGACCCTATGATTGAATTTTGGCAGCTGCAGGATAACCAACAGTTAACCCTGAATCACCTCATTCAATCCTCTTACAAATTGGCGAATCAGGTACTGGATAGGGCTGCCGGGTTGTTTCATGATTTAGTATTTGAGCAAGACTTCATTGAAACAGATTTGGTCAAACAGGTTGAACTCCTAACTTTTGAAAATAACGAACTCTTGGGTGAGATATATCTACCGAAGTGGACACGCGCAACTGTGCGTGAAAAAATGGCAGGCTTCACGCTCCGATCAACTTGGCATCCCACTCAAATTGAACGTTTGACAACTGTCTGGTTGGAGTTGCTGGAACTCGCTAACTTCGTGAGTCAGCACAAGCAAGATTTTGAAGACGTTATTCAACCGTTAGTTGATCTTCTATTGACAGCGAAAACCGGACAGGTGCAACGCCGGTCACAACAAGCACAGCAGCGTGGCAGAGCAGCTAATTTTCCCGGTTTCGAAATTTCTGATGACGCTTTTGAGCAACTGCTTAACCATGTAAAATTACATTTGCCAACCATAAAGCAGTGGTTGGCTAACCTTCCACCGAAGGCGGAAGCACAACAGCATTACGCGACGCTGTGGACGTTAATACTTGATGGTAAACTCCGAGAGCAGCTCCTATCAGAAATCCAACCGACGTGTGATATTAACCTCA